>CAYMRG010000583.1:0-3731 GCA_964392555.1 uncultured candidatus Brocadiaceae bacterium | reverse complement strand
CGGCCGCGATCATCACCCGCGCTGCTTCACGATGTGGCTCGCCGGCGGCGGCGTCCGCGCCGGCCACGTCCACGGCACCACCGACGAGTTCGGCTACAACATCCTCGACGGTGGCGTGCACGTGCACGACCTGCACGCGACGATGCTGCACCTGCTCGGCATCGACCACGAACGGCTCACCTACCGCTTCCAGGGGCGCGATTTCCGACTGACGGACGTCGCGGGGAAGGTGGTGCGCGAGCTGCTGGCCTGATCTACTACTCCCGCGTTTCCTCGCGTTGCGGGCGGATTCGCCGTTGGCGAGCGGGAGTAGTAGTCGCCCCTGGAGACTGCAGCGTGCCTGCGGCCCTTCTGGCGGCGCGTAGCGCCGCGCAACCTTTTGGTTGCGGCCGCAGGACGCGCTGAGATAGTGCGCACTGGTGCCCGCCGGCGATCGGCGCGGGGATCGCTTCGCAATCGCCGGCCAACCGACGGGTGTTTCCGTCCCAACCGCCGTGGTCCCATGCGCCTCGCAACCAGCCTGCCCTTGCTCCTGCTCCCCCCCTTGATGGCCCAGCAGACGTTCCGGGAGCTGCAGCGATCCCAGATCCCTGCCCTGCCATGGTATGCCAGCAAGATCGCTGCCATCGATTACGACGGTGACGGCGACCGCGACCTCGTATGCATGCCGCCCGGTGGCTATCCCCTGGTGTGGCTCAATGTTGGTCACGGGAGATTCGGATTTTTTGGCGCTTTCCTGTCGCCGGGCGCGACGAACAGGGATCTCGCCATCGGCGACCTCGACGGCGATGGGACAGAGGACCTGGTCTGGGCGACAGCGAACAACGGCCTGCTGGTTCGCAGCGGCTCGAACTTCCTGGATCCCTTCCCGCAGGGATTGCAGCCACCGACCTCGCCGTCGATCCGGGCCGTCGCGCTGCTGGACGTGGACGGCGACGGCGACCTCGACATCGTCCTCGACGACTACAATCCAGTCGGCTCCGAACAACGGCTTTGGCTGAACGGGGGCGCGGGACAATTCGTCGACGGCACGTCCGCCTGGTTCGGCGGCGGCCTGCAACTGCCGCAGGGCACCTCGTTCTTCCTGCCGTTCGATTGCGATGGCGACGGCGACAGCGACCTCCTTCTCCTTGCAGCGCACGGATCGCAGTTGCTGATCAACCAGGGCGGCACGTTCGTCGCCGCGCCGCCGCTGCCGCTGCCGCCGAGCGCGACCTTCGCAACGTGTGCGGCCGCAGGGGACGTCGACGGCGACGGCGACCTCGACCTCGTGATCGGCACCGGCTACCACACGACGCCGCAACAGGATCGCCTGCTGCTCAACCAAGGCTCGGGCGGCTTCGTCGACGCCACGGCCACCTCGCTGCCGAGCCTCGCCAACGTCACGGCGAGCGTGCACTTCATCGACCTCGACAACGACGGGGATCTCGATCTGCTGGTCACCCACGAGGAGCCGATGGCGACCGGCAATCGGCTCGGCCACTCCCTGCTGCGGAACGACGGCACCGGCCACTTCAGCGATGCGTCGGCCGAATTGCCCGACAACGACCTCGCTGGCGCGGCCGCGGCCGTCTTCGACGTCGATGGCGACGGCGACGACGACTACGTGTTCGCCAGCCAGCTCGGCGTGCGGCTCTACTGGAACGACCACGGGCATCTGTTCGACACCGCGGGCGCGGCGCTGCCACCGCGGCCGAGCCTCGCCACGGTGAGCGCCGCCGGCGACCTCGACGGCGATGGCGCCATCGACCTGGTCGGCGGTGGCCAGCACCCTTATGCCACGGACTACCGCGCGGTGCTGCAGTGGAACGACGGCACCGGTCACTATGACGAGAGCATGCTGATCCCGTCGTCGCCGCTCGCCTTCTCGGCCGCAGCCCTCGGCGATCTCGACGGCGACGGCGATCTGGATCTCGTGCTGGGCGTCGACCAAGGCGGACAGAACCAGATCTACCGCAACGACGGCAATCGCGTGTTCACGAACATCACGGCAGCGGCTCTGCCGCCCCAATTGGGCGACACGAAGGCGGTGCAGGTGTTCGATGCCGACGGCGACGGCGACCTCGACATCCTGTTCGGCAACTCCGGCACCTGTCGCCAGTTGGCCAACACCGGCATCGGCGTGTTCACCGACGTCACGACGACCAGCCTGCCGCCCAATTCCGGCACCAACGACCTCGCGGTCGGCGATGTCGACGGTGATGGCGATCTCGACGTCGTGCGGGCGGTCGGCGGCGGCGCGAACGAGCTGTGGCGCAATACCGGCGGCGTGTTCCAGATCGCCGTCGGCGCCCTGCCGAACATGGTGCAGTCGAACTCGGCCATTGCGCTGGCAGATCTCGACGGCGATCAGGATCTCGACCTGATCGTCGCCAACCACGCTTCCGGCGTCCTCGACGACCGCAGCTGGATCCTGCGCAACACCGGCAACGGCATCTTCACGAACCCGATCTCGCTCGGACACCTCGGTGTGTCGACGGTCGCCGCCGGCGACCTCGAGGGCGACGGCGACGTCGACTTCGTGCTCGGATGGACGAACCTTGGTCCGCTCGTGTTCGAGAACCTCGGCGGCGGTTTCTTCCTCAACCACACGGACGAACTATGGCCCGTCTACCCTTTCGGCACGCGGCTGATGGTGGTCGACGTCGACGGCGACGGCGACCTGGACCTGTTCGAAGGCGCGCGCGTGGCCGTGAACATGCACCACCAGCTCTACAGCGACGCGCTGTTCCTGCCCGGCTCCACCCCGCACCTCCACGGCTCCGTCGCCGCCACCGGCCAACCCGGCAGCCTGGCCGCGGCCGCGGTGTTCCTCGGCCTGCCCGGCACGCCCACCGCGACGCCGTTCGGCGTCGCGCGCCTGGACCTGACGACCCTGGTGCCGCTCGGGTTCCACGTGCTGTCGGCGTCGCTCCCCGACGTCGACGAGCCGGTCACCGTGCCGGCATCGCCCTCGCTGCTCGGCCTGATGGTCGGCGCGCAGATGCTGGCGCTGCACGACAGCGGTTCGTGGGCGTTGTCGAACCTGGTGGTCGAGACGGTGCGGCAGTAGCGGCGGGCGCCGCCGAGGCCCCCCTCGGACCGATGCCAAGGACGCGCGCCACCCGATTGGCTGCAGATGCTCCCCACCGCAGTCGCGAAATGAGCACCCCGCCCACCGCCGCCCCGATCCGGTGTATGGTGCGCGCCCCAGGCCTGCCCCGGCCTTCATGCACTCGTCCCTGGCCTTCCTGCTGCTGACCGGCTCGGCAGTCGCGCAGACGCTCTTCCCAGCGCCGCCCGAGCACCCCGCGAACCCGACGACGCCCGACAAGGTGTTGCTGGGCAAGGCACTGTTCTGGGACGAACAGCTGTCGTCGACGCGCACGGTCGCGTGCGGCACGTGCCACGTGTTCGGCCACGGCGGCAGCGACGCGCGCACCGCGGCCGGGCTCGGCCTGCATCCCGGGAGCGACGGCGTCTTCGGCACCGCCGACGATCGCCACGGCTCGCCGGGTGTGCCGCGCCACGCCGCGAACGGCCAGTTCGTCGCCGACCCGCTGTTCGGCATCCGGCCGCAGGCCACGGCGCGCAAGGCGCCATCGCCGGTCAACGCCGCCTACGACGTCGAGCTGTTCTGGGACGGCCGCGCGAGCGACGCGTTCGCCGACCCGGTCAGTGGCGCGATCCTGCTGCCGAGCGGCGGCGCGCTCGAGAGCCAGATCGCCGCGCCGCCGGTCAACGACGTCGAG
>CAYMRG010000582.1:0-3738 GCA_964392555.1 uncultured candidatus Brocadiaceae bacterium | reverse complement strand
CTCGGCGATACCTGGGAGCTGCAATTGCCTGGCGGCGGGTCCTACACACCGTTCGGCAGCGGCTGCGTCGGCAGCCACGGCACGCCGACGCTCGCTGCATCGTTCGGCCAGGTGCCGCGCGCCGGCCAGCCGTTCCAGGCCGTGGTGACCGGGCTGCCGCTGACGGGTCCGGCGTTCCTGGTCATCGGCCTGTCCAACGCGAACTACGGCCCGACGCCGCTGCCCCTGCCGCTCGGCGTGCTCGGCGCACCGGGCTGCACGCTGTACTGCTCCGGCGACGACCTCGCCGTGATCCCGAACGTGCTCGGCACCGGGCTCTGGCAGTGGACCGTGCCGAACGCGCCGGGCGTGACGTTCTACAACCAGGCGTTCGCGTTCGACGCTGCTGCCAATCCGCTCGGCCTGACGTCGAGCAATGGCGCGACGGGGCTGATCGGCTTCTGACGGTCCGAGTGCGCCGCTTGCTAGCGCCCCGGCATTGCCGGCACGACGTCCTCGTCGCTGCGCGCCTGCAGGTCGCCGACCAGCCGCGGCACGTCGAGTCGCGCGGTCAGCGACCACGGGTGCTCGTTCGCCATCGCCTGCCAGACGGCGATCGCCTCCTGGTAGCGGTGCTGCTCGATCATGTGTTCGCGGCTGACCAGCGAACGCGTCTCGACGTAGGCGACGCGCGCGGTGAATTCGATCGACAGCGCGAGGCCGACGGTCGCGACCGCGGCCGCGGTCCACACCAGGCGGATCGCGCGGCGCTTGCGTTCGCGGCGGCGGGCGTAGACCTCCTTGTCGATCATCTCGATCGACAGCGCCGCCTCGCGGTGCGCGGGCTCGATGCCGAGCACCTCGGCGAACAGCATGCGCGCGCCGACGTAGTCCTGCGAACCGACCAGCGCCATGGCGCGGCGCACGAGGTGCTTGACGGCGACCTGCGGCTCGCCGCAGTCGACGCACGTGCGCGCGAACTCGATGTGCAGGTCGGTCGCCTCGGTCTCGATGCACAGCAGGCGATCGAGCACGGCGCGCGCCCGGCTGTGCAGACCCGGCGCCCGGTAGATGTCGACGAGCTGCATGCCGTCGCGCAGCGCGTCGTGGCGGCGGCCCTGGGTCAGCGCGAGCTGCAGCGACCGTTCCCAGATGCTCGGATCGGCCGGCGTGAGGCGCTTGGCCTCGTCGAGCGCCGCGGTCGCCTCCTCGGAGCGCCCGGCTTCGAGGTGCAGGTGCGCGAGCAGCTTGTGCGCGCTGGCGGCACCGCCGACGTCGCCGAGCTGTTCGCCGAGGCGCGCGTCCGCCGCCAGCAGGCCGAGATGGTGCGGCTCGGTGTCGAGACCGCGGCGCACCAGCTTGCGCGAACGCTGCGGCTGATCGGCCTCGCACGCGTCGGCGAGGCCCAGCAGGTCGTCGCCGGTCACGGGCCGGGCGATGCGATCGCGCACGGCTTCGGCGAGCAGCTTGAAGGCGAGGAAGCGCCGTTCGGGGAACAGCTCGACGACCTCCTGCGCGCTGCGCGAGCCGTCGAGCACGGCGAGCAGCTGCGCCGCCAGTTCCTCGTCCTCGGCTTCACGGGCGCGGGCGCCCTCGCGGGCGCGGAAGTGCAGCGAGTCGGACGGGATGTATTTGCGGATCTCGACCCAATGATCGACGCGTCGCGTCGCCTCGAGCACCAGCGGGGCGACGGCGAGCGACAGCTGCAGGCTGGCCTCGTCGGGATCGAACGAGCCGCCGGGTTCGTCGCCCTCGACGAACTGGAACTCGCCGCGCGCGGCGGCGACCAGGTTGGCGACGTCCTCGGCGAGCCGGTCCTCGGCGACCTCGCTGAGCGTCTCCGCGGCCAGCACGCGCGCGCCGACCAGGACCTCGGCGACGCAGCGGCGCGAGCCCTTCTGCTTCTTGCGCGCGGCCTCGAGCTTGCGCTCGGGCACATGGCCGGTCGCGACCAGCATCTCGACCAGCGGCGTGCGGCCGTCGCGCGCGAGCAGCGCCACATGACCGTCACGGAAGAAGATCTGCGCCTTGCCGTCCTCGGACGCCAGCGACAACGTGCCCGTGCGGCGATGCGTCTCGATGTTCTGCAGCAGGTCGGCGAGATCGATGGTGGCGAGATCGCCCGAAACGGTCATGGTGCTTCCCCCGTCGTGGATTGCGCGAGGCTCCATCGGCACGGTCGCGAGCGCATCCGGCGGCACATCCGGAGCCCGCGCGGTTCGGGTCGATGGCATGGGTGATCCCGATTCGGGATTGGCGCCGGCTCTACCGTCTACTGCCAGTTCTCCCACTGCTCGTAGGCGGTCGCGAGTTCGGCCTTCAGCCGGACCTCGGTCGCCTGCAGCTCCTTCATCCGGCTCGCGCTGGCGTAGTTGTCGGGTTCGAGCATCTTCGCACGCGTCGCCTCGACGTCTGCCTCGAGCGCCATGATGCGCTCCTCCAGCCGCTGGAACAGCAGCGGGTTGCGCACCTTGCCGGTCTCGATCGCCCTCTTCGGCTCATCGGCCGGCGGGGCGGTGCGTGCCGCCCGGTCGCGTTCGGCGGCCTCGGCGGCGCGCGCGGCGGCGCGTTCCTCGGCGAGCACGCGCTGGCACTGCTCGAGCCCCTGGTCGAACGTGCGGATCGCGCCGCCCTCGACCCAGGCGACGCGGTCGGCGACCGATTCGACGAGCTGCCGGTCGTGCGTGATCAGCACCACCGTCCCGGGGAACTCCTTGAGCGCCTGTTCGAGGCCTTCGGTGCCGGCGACGTCGAGGTGGTTGGTCGGCTCGTCGAGACACAGCAGGTCGAACTGCGCGCGCGTCATGCGCGCCAGCGACAGCCGCTGCTTCTCGCCGCCGGACAGCTCGGCGACCGGCTTGTCGATGTCGTCGCCGCAGAACAGGAACAGCGCGAGGTGGTCGCGCAGCGTGCCCTCGTCGACGGTGCGGTCCAGCTCGCGCAGGGCTTCGATGACGGTGCCCTGCTGCGGCAGGTCGTTCTTGTCCTGGCTGAAGTAGCCGATCCGCAGGTTGTGCGCGCGCCTGATCGCGCCCGCCGCCGGCGCGCCGATGCCGGCGAGCAGCCGCAGCAGGGTCGTCTTGCCCGCGCCGTTGCGGCCCAGCAGCGCCGTGACCTCGCCGAACCAGATCCGCAGCGCGCCGTGCTCGACCAGCGTCCGGCTGCCGGCCTTGACCGTGACGTCCTCGCATTCGATCGCGACCTGACCCTGCTGGCCGCGCGTCGTCGCGCCGAACGTCAGCTTCATCTGCGCGCGGTTGCCCTTCGGCTTGTCGATCAGCTGCAGCCGCTGCAGCCGCTTCAGGCGGCCCTTCGCCTGCGCGCTGTTCTGCCCCGCCATGTTGCGGCGGATGTAGTCCATCTCCTTCTCGACGAACTCGCGCTGGCTCTTGAACTGCCGCGCCTGCGTCAGCAGCGCGAGGTCCTTCTGCTGCCGGTAATGCGCGAAGTTGCCCTTGTAGCGCGTCGCGACGCCGTCGCCGACCTCGACGATCGCGTTGGCGATGCGGTCGAGGAAGCGGCGGTCGTGGCTGACGACGACGACCGCGCCCGGATAGCGCGTGACGAAGTCCTCGACGAATTCGATGCCCTGCAGGTCGAGGTGGTTGGTTGGCTCGTCGAGGATCAGCAGGTCGGCCGGCGTCGTCATCAGGATCGCGAGCTGCACGCGCGACTGCTCGCCGCCGCTCAGCACCGAGACGTCCTTGCGCAGATCGGCGGGCAGGAAGCCGAGCCCGCCGAGCACCTTCTCGACCTGGT
>CAYMRG010000581.1:0-3747 GCA_964392555.1 uncultured candidatus Brocadiaceae bacterium | reverse complement strand
GCAGGACGGCGAAAGCGGCGCGCTCGGCCTCAGGCGGCGGCGTAGGCGGACAGCAGTGCCGATATCTCCCGATCCGCGTCGAAGCGGCGCTGGAAGTCCTCGCGGATCCGCACGCCGAGCGCGCCGGCCGCCGACCGGTTGCGATAGAGCGCGAGCACCTGCTTGGCCATCTCGTCCTCCGAGCCGAACAGCAGGCCGGTGTCGTTGTGGCGGATCAGCTCGCGATTGCCCGGCACGTCGGCGGCGACCACCGGCCGGCCGAGGATGCCCGCCTCGAGCAGCGTCGGCGCGGCCCCTTCGTGGAACGACGTGTTGAGCACGATGTCGGCGTCGACGTAGGCGGCGCCCATGCGATCCTGGGCCAGCGTCGGCAGCACGCGCACTCCGGGCTGCTGCTTGCACATCTCGCGGATCTCGTTGGCGTACTCGACGTCCTGATCCGGGCCGACCAGGATCATCTCGATGTCGGCGCCCGCGGCGCGCAGCACGCGGATCAGCGAGATCGCGCGGTGCTGCCCCTTCACCGGCCGCAGACCACCCGGCAGCAGCAGCAGGAAGCGCTTGCGCGGGATGCCGAGCGAACGGCGCAGGTCGGTGCCGCTGGTCGGCAGGCGCACGGCCGCGCGCGGCACGACGTCGATCTTGCCGACGGCTTCGGGCACGCGTTCCTCGACCAGCCGCCCGGCGGCGTCGGTCGGCACGAGCACGCGCGCGGCGCGGCGCAGCACTTCGCAGACCAGCGCGCCCTTGCCCTCGTCGAGCATGTCGTGGTGCAGGTCCTCGCCGCTCAGCGAGACGATCCACGGCGTGCGCAGTCCGAGCAGGCTGACGCCGCAGCGCAGGGCATCGTGCGCGTGCACGATGTCCGGCTTGAACCGGCCGATGGTGCCTTCGAGCGATTGCTTGAGGCCGCCTTCGCTGGTGCCGCCGAACAGCTCGCAGACGTGGCCGCTCTGCTGCAGCCCGTGCCGGTAGCGACCGACGGTCGCCTGGCCCCCGAGATGGAGGTGCGTCGGCGACGGCGTCATCAGCAGAACCTTCACGAGCCGGTTTTCGGCTGCGACGGGCCTCAGGCCTTTGGCGATCGCGGGCAGGCGGCGCGCAGCTCGCGGACGCGGGCGACGTCGACCGGCGCCGTGACGTCGCCGCCGTGCTTGACGAACGTGCCGACGATCGCCCCATCACATCGGGGCCACAGCGCCGCGGCGTTGGCCGGCGACAGCCCGGAACCGATCCAGATCGGGAACGCGCCGACCGCGGCCCGGACGGTGTCGAACAACGCGACATCGACCGGCGCGCCGGTCCGGTTGCCCGACAGGACCATGCCGGTTGCCCCCGAGCGTTCGGCGAGGTCCCGCGCGGCCGCCGCCACGTCGGACGGTGCCAGCGGCGTCGCGTGCTTGACCAGGAAGTCGGCCAGCACCTCGACGTCGCTGCCGAGCTGCCGCCGGTAGGCGAACAGCCGCGCGGCCTCGCCCTCGATCACGCCCTGGTCGGTCACGTAGGCCGCGGTCAGCACGTTGACGCGGATCCAGCGCGCGCCGCTGACGACGGCCGCGCCGAGCGCGGCGACGCCGTCGTTGCGCAGGCAGTTCACGCCGACCGGCATCGCGAACTCGCGGCGGATGCGGTCGGCGACGATCGCCAAGGCCGCCGGCACGTCGGGCGTGACCGGATCGTCGCGGGTGCCCTTGTGGAAGGGCGCGTCGCCGAAGTTCTCGACGACGATGCCGTCGCAGCCCCCATCGCGCCACGCCGTCGCGTCGGCCATCGCGCGCGCGAACACGTCGGCCATGCCGCGGTGACGCGCCGCGTTGGGCAGCGGCGGCAGGTGCACGACTCCGAGCAGGGGGCCGGCCATGGCGCTACCGGCGCAGCAGCGCGCGCAACCGCATCTTCATGCCCTTCCAGGTGCGCGCATGGCCATCGGCCTCGCGGATCATCGCCCGCGCGTCGTCGAATCGCCGTTCGCCGAGCATGTCCCAGGCCATGTCGAGCCGCAGGTCGGCGCGGCGGCGGGCGACGAGGTTGAGGAAGTGCGCTTCGCCGACGTGCGTCGCGGCGATGCGGTCGAGGATCTTGTCGACGCCCTTCAGGAAGCGCGCGTTCGCCGACAGGCTGCCCGGATGCACCAAGTAGAACGTCAGCGGCTCGGCGAGGTAGGCGATCGGCTCGCGCTGCGCCATGCGCAGCCAGAGATCGTAGTCCTCGGTCGCGATCAGCTCCGGCGACTCATCGAAGCCGCCCGCCGCGCGCACCGCGTCGCGCTTGGCGACGACCGAGCTGCAGGTGATCGGGTTGCCGCGCAGCAGGTGTTCGAGCGTCAGCACGCCGGGCACGGTCCGGTGCTGGTTCTTGCGCCGCTCGACGCGGTCGCCGCGGACCAGCCAGGCGTCGGTCGCCAGGCAGCTCGCGTTCAGCTCGCGCAGGTGCTCGATCGATCGCTCGAGCTTGTCGAGCGCGTACCAGTCGTCGGCGTCGAGGAACGCGACGTAGTCGCCTTCGGCTTCGGCGAGGCCGCGGTTGCGCGCCGCGCCGGGGCCGCCACGGGACTGCTGCAGGCACTGCGCGCCGTGCTGGCGCGCGACGTCGACCGTGCCGTCGGTCGAGCCGTCGTCGACGACGATCACCTGCTGCGGCCGCCAGGTCTGTTCGGCCAGCGAGCGCAAGGTGCGCGGCAGGAACGCGGCCGCGTTGTAGGCCGGGATCACCACCGTCACCGGGGCGATGACGCTCATGCGCGCCTCCGCTTCAGGACCTTGCCAACGATCGCCACGAGGATCTCGCGAATGTAGCGGAAGTCCTCGGCGTGCACGAACAGGCAACGCCAGATCGGCGTGCCGGTCTGCCGCCCGTACTCCCACAGCGAGTAGAGGGTCGAGGCGACGTACGAGATCGTCGAGGCGGCGGCCGCACCGACCGCGCCGTACTCGGGGATCAGGAACACGTCGCAGACGAGCATCACGACCAGGACCAGCAGCTGCGCGTTGACGCAGGTCTGCAGCCGGTCGCGGGCCGCGAGGTCGGCCTGCAGGATCTTCGACACCGTGTAGGCGACCGTTCCCGGCACGAGCACCCACAACGAGGTCATCACCGTCGGGCTCCACTCGGTGTCCCACGTGCTGCGGTTGCGCCCGGCCACCTGGGTGATCGCCCCCATCGCCGGATCCACCACCAGCACGATCGCGATCGCCGCGACCAGCGAGACCGCGAGCCCGAGCCGCGACAGCGTCGGCGTCAACTGCCGCGCCTGCTCGTGCGAGCTGCCGGCTACCTTGGAGAAGAACAGGTCGCGCATCGCCTCCGGGAAGTGCCAGACCAGCTCGGCCCAGGTCACCGACATCGAATAGAAGGCGACCTGTTGGTTGGCGAGCGTGTCGGCGGCGGTCTGGTCGTTGCCGAGCGAGCGCAGGTGCGCGAAGCCGATCGCGAACAGCACCACCAGGTCGATGCGATGGTTGAGGTAGGTCAGCGTCGAGGTCAGGTTCGCCTTCCAGCCGAACCGCACGCCGTCGCGCAGGAAGCCGCGATCGACGCGGACCCGCAGCTTCACCACCTTGCGCACGAGCACGAGCGCCGTGACCACCACCAGCGCCGTCGAGACCAGGCGGCCCCAGGCGACGCTGTCGGGGACGCTCTCGAGCTTCTGGCCGAACACGAAGAAGAACGCGAAGAACGCCGGCAGGAAGCCGAGCGACGTCACCAGGTGGACGACGCCGTAGTCCTTGATGCGGTCGGTCGCGAGCT
>CAYMRG010000580.1:0-3772 GCA_964392555.1 uncultured candidatus Brocadiaceae bacterium | reverse complement strand
CGTGCGGCGGGCCTGGGGTTCGGAGAAGCCCTTGGGGATCGAGGGCTGGGGCAGGCGGTGCGAGCGAGGGCGGAGCGCGCACCGCCACAAGCTACCCCTATCCCGTTCGCCCGCAAGCGGTTCGTCCCCGGATGCGCGAAGGTGCCGCCGATCGACCGGGCATGGACCGGTTGCGGGCGGCGCGGAACCGGCCTCCGCCGTGGTCCGGCGACAGCGTTCGGCTCGCCAACGCGCAGCAGCGGCCGCCGCGGCAAAACGGTCGCCGGCGACGCGATCTGTTGCGGGGCGTGCCGGTTTGCGAGACTACGGCCCATGGCCCAGCGCTACTTCGTGCCCGACCTGCCCGCACCGGGTCCGGCCGAACTGACCGGCGAACTCGCGCACCACCTCGGCCGCGTGCTGCGCGTGCAGGCCGGCGAGCCGCTGCTGCTCGCCGACGGGCGCGGCCACACGGCGGCGGCGACGGTCACGGCCACGGCGAAGCAGAGCATCCGCGTGCAGGTCGAGGCGGCCCGGTACGAGCCGCCGCCGGGCCGGCGCGTGCACGTCGCGTTCGCGCCGCCGCGCCTGCAGCGCGCCGAATGGCTGTTCGAGCACGGCACCGAGGTCGGCATCGACGTCTTCCACCCGCTGTGGACGCAGCGCTCGCGGCCGCAGGGCGAACGCCTCGACCGCTGGCAACGGATCGTCGCCGCCGCCGCCGGCCAGTGCGGCCGGGCCTGGCTGCCCGAGGTGCGACCGGCGCGCGAGCTCACGGCCTGGCTCGGCGCCGGCGATCTGCCCGCCGCGCGCTGCGTCGGCGCCGGCGAAGCGGCCAGCGACCTCGCCAGCACGGCGCGCGCCACCACCGGCGACCTGCTGCTGCTGGTCGGCCCCGAAGGCGGATTCGCCGCCGACGAGCGCGCGGCGATCGCCGCAGCCGGGTTCACCGCCGTGCGGCTCGGACCGTTCACGCTGCGCACCGAGACCGCGGCGCTGGTCGGCGCCGCGCTGCTGCGCAGCGTCGACGTCAGTAGCCGATCAGCAGCCGGATCGCGTTCGACGTCGTGAAGCCGAACGCGGTCGCGCCCGGCGACAGCGTGACGCCCTGCGTCGACACCGCCAGTCCGGCCAGCGCCGCACTGTTCGGCACCGCCCACGGCATCGTCCAGGTCGAGCCCGCCGGCGCCATCTGCAGCAGCACGTCGAGCGGCTGGTAGAGGAAGCAGTGCGGCATGCCGAGGAAGGTCAGGTCGACCGGCGGGATCAGGTCCGTCAGCGACATCGCCAGCAGACCGGCGTAGGTCGGCGACGGCGCATTCGCCAGCGTGAACGTCACCGTCGCGCCGAGCGTCGGCACTGGCGCAGCCTGCAGCGTCACCGCTTCATAGCTGCACAGCCGCGCGCCCGCGCCGACGCCGGCGACGAGATCGCTCGAACCGGGGTCCGTCGCACCGGTGCGCATCACGCCGGTGAGGCAGGTCGACGCGTCCATCGCCTGGTAGAGGAACTGCACGTCGCCGTTCGCGGAGAACACGTACTGGAACGTGCTGGCCGTGCTCGGCTGGTTGTAGTTCGGCACCGCGTTCCACGTGACGCGGACCTCGCTGGCGGTGCTGTTGACGTGGACGTTGTGCGTCGCGTTGGGCTGCAGGTCGCGCCAGCAGGCCGCCCACCGGGTCACGCCGGTGAAGAACTCGGCCACGGTCGGCGTGTAGGTCGTGCCGTTGCCAGGCGGCACCGAGACGAACCCGTTCGAGCAGACGTGCAGCGTGCTGGTCGAACCACCCGGGTAGGACAGCGTGAACGGCAGCGAGATCGTCGCCTGCGCGTCGTCGCCGAGGCCGAGGCTCGCGCCGGTGGGCGCCACCCAGGTCGCGGTCGGCGCGGTCAGCTGGTACTCGCCACCCGACCACGCGAACCGCAGACCGGTGTTGGCGATCAGGCTGCCGCCGAACTGGTAGAGCGCGCCGGCGCAGCCACAGCCCGCGCCGTGCGATTCCACGGCCGCGACCGGCTGCCCGCCGGGCACGTGCGAGGCGATCGACACGGTCAGCGCACCGGGGCCGACGCGCGCCTCGTCGATCGCGACGTTGCCGAGTCCCGGCCCCGCCGCACAGTCGAAGCCGAAGTTGTAGATCGTGTTCCACTCGAGCGGGTTGGTAGCGCTCGCCGCGAACACGACCTCGTTGCCGACGACCGACGAGGTCCATTGGTTCAGCGGATCGTGGTCGATGTCGCGGAACGACAGGTTGGTCACGGCCGCCCCGGCCGGCACCGGCACGCGCAGCGTCGCGCCCGCGCGGTGGTTGTCCATGTTGTGGACGGCGTACTCGTAGTGGTAGACGCCGTTGCCGACGTAGGTGGTCTTGACGGCGACGCAGAAGCGGCCGTCGTCGTTGCCGTTCTGGCCGAAGCCGAGCACGGCACCGGGCCAGTTCTGCAGGATCGAGCCGTGGACCATCGCCCCGGTGTTGGGGAACGACCACGACGAGCCGTTCCACTGCGGCGTGCAGCCGCGCGAAGCGAAGTTGTCGCCGCGCGTCGTCACCGACTCGCCGATGTGGATCAACTGGATGCCGTAGAAGTAGCTCGCCCCGGCCGTCAGCAGATCCGCCTCGCGGACGACCATGCGGTTCTTGACGTCGTCGAAGGCCAGGATCTGCGCCGAGTCGAGGCTGCGGTTGCCGTCGATGGCGGCCGCGCCGCCGACCGAGGGATCGCCGCGATCGAAGTAGCTGCCGATCGGGTTCCAGGTGCCGAGCCACGGATCGATCTCGGCCGGCGGCGCGAGGTCGTAGCGGTTGGCGTTGTTGAACTCCGAGTAGGTGTCCGAGCAGTGCACACCCATGACCTGGCCGCCACCGGTCCACGTGCAGGTGCCGCACGCGCCGCTGTCGTTGATCGAGACGAACGCGTGCTTGCAGAAGCTCCAGTCGCTGATCTGCTCGAGGCGGTCGCCGGCCAGGCGCACCAGCAGGAAGCCGAACTTCGGGTGGTCCGGATTCATCGCCGCATGCCACGGGATGTTGACCGTGCCCGGGTTGCACATGTCGTTGAGCATCGACAGCCCGATTTCGCCGCCGGGGTGGGCCGCGCCGCGGCGACCCTGGTAGGTGAGGTTGTCGATGTTGGAGAGGCGGCCGTCGAGGCCGGGCACGACGTTGCTCTGCGCGGCGAGGGCGCCGGCGAAGGCGGCCACGGCGGCCGCCCGGAGGATTCTGGTCATGGGATCGAGTGCTGTGGGGAGAGGCGAGGTGAGCCTACGCCGCGCCGCAGCGGCGGCAACCCCATCGCGGCGCGCCGAGCTTGCGCCGGCGGCACCGTCAAGATACGTGCAAGGACATGCGATTCCGCTCCCCCGCCACCACGGCGTTCGCGGCCCTCGTCCTGCTGCCGATCCCGGCGCTGGCCCAGACCCGCCTGCTGCGCTTCCCCGACCTGCACGCCGGTCACGTCGTGTTCACCTACGGCGGCGATCTCTGGCAGGTCGCGCGCGGCGGCGGCACCGCGACGCGGCTGACCTCGGCGCGCGGCGTCGAGCTGTTCGCGAAGTACTCGCCCGACGGCAAGTGGCTCGCGTTCACCGGCCAGATCGACGGCGACGAACAGGTCTACGTGATGCCGAGCGAAGGTGGCGAACCGCGCCAGCTCACCTACTACCCGTCGCGCGGCCCGCTGCCGGATCGCTGGGGCTACGACAACCAGGTCTACGGCTGGACGCCCGACGGCAGCGCGGTGCTGTTCCGCAGCCTGCGCGACGCGTGGACGACCGCTGGCGGCCGCCTCTACA
>CAYMRG010000579.1:0-3773 GCA_964392555.1 uncultured candidatus Brocadiaceae bacterium | reverse complement strand
CGAGCGCGCGGATCGGCATGATCTTGCAGTTCCAGTCGATGCCGGCGACGCCCGAGCCGTCGTTGCCGTTGGCGCCGATCGTGCCGGAGACGTGCGTGCCGTGGAAGCTGCTGCCCTGCGGCGTCGCGAGGTCGCCGACGTCCTCCGGATTCGGGTCGCGGCCGTTGCCGTCGCGCGCCGTCGCCGCGTTGCTGATCATGTCGTAGCCGGCGATCAGGCGCCCCGTGAACTCAGGGTGCGCCGAGACGATGCCGGTGTCGATCACCGCGACGATCACGCTCGTCGAGCCGGTCGTGATGTTCCACGCCTGCGGCAGGTTGATCTGCGGGTAGTGCCACTGCAGGTTGTAGTAGGTGTCGTTGGGTTCGACGCACGGCTGCAGCAGGTAGTTCGGCGACGCGCAGCGGACGCCCGGCTGTACGGCGGCGATGCCGGCCGCGGTGCAGGTCTCCTGTTCGGCGCTGCCGACGAGCGGCCCGCCCATTTGGAAGCTCGCGCGGCCGCGCGCCGCGACCGGTTCGTAGATCGCGATCGGCCCACCCGACGCGCGCAGCAGCTCGAGCCCCTGGTCGCGCAGATCCGGAGGCACTTCGCCGGCATCGATCCAGACCACCACCTCGCCCGCGACCATCGGCTGAGCGGCGTCGAATTCCGGTTGCAGGCGGGCCGGGGCGACCTGCGGCATGCGCAACGTGCCCGACACGCTCGCCGGGGTTGGGGCGGGCGAACCGCCGCCGCCGCCGCCGCCACAGGCCACGAGCAACAGGCCGGCCGAAGGCCAGAGAAGGGAAGGGAACCGTCGTGAGGTTGGAACTTGCATGGGAAGTGGGCGGAGCAACGGCGAAGGCTCGCGGGTGTGGCGCCCGTCGTCAACTCGGCACTGCGAAACGGCGAGCGAACCGGAAGCGGAAGCCGACGGCACACCCGGTCCAGCGGCAACCCGGCCGCGACCACACACCGATCTGCGCCTCCTGCGTTGCCGCGCGTCCCGCGCGAGGCGCGCGGCGGATCCGCGCCTACCGCGCCAGCCGGTCGACGGCGGCGAACGCCAGCGCGTAGATCGCGACCGCGGCCAGCAGCACCGCCGTGAAGCCGAAGTTCATCGACACGATCACGGTCACCACCGACCCGACCACGGTCGCCGAGCCGTTCACCGCCCACGCCCACGGCACGAAGTGCGGCGACAGCCGGCGCAGCAGGCCGATGCCGTGCGCGAACGGCATGCCGAGCAGCAGCGCCAGCGGCGCGATCATCCCGGCCGCGACCAGCGCGCGCACCGTCAGGTCCTTGGCGATCACCGCGGCCACGATCGTGTCGCCGGTCACGGCGATCGCGATCGTCACCAGCGCGATGCCGAGCGGCACCAGCCGCGCGCGGCCGGCGCTGCCGTTCAGCCAGGTCCCCGACAGGAAGCTGCCGACGCCGGTGAACACCAGGATCGAGAACAGCGTGACGACGATCGAGTAGAGCGGCTGGCCGAGCAGCAGCGTCAGCTTCTGGATCATCGCGATCTCGACGAAGATGAAGCCGACGCCGATGCCGGTGAAGTAGACCAGGAAGCGCCCCGCGTGCGCCGTGCGCGCCACGCCGCGGCGGAACAGCAACGGCACGACGATCAGCAGCACCGCGACGATCGTCGAGAAGCCGAGTTGCCCCCACAGGAACAGCGGGTTGCCCTGCGACACCTCGGTCGCCTCGGCGAGCAGCTTCTTCGCCTCCTCGGTCGGCGTGTCCCAGCGCGTGAAGTTGAAGAAGTACGGCTTGTCGTCGGTGGTCGGCGTGATGTTGCGCGGGAAGTCGGCGATGAACTTCGCCTTGTCCTCGCTGCGCACGAAGCGCTCGATCAGGTTGCCGTTGCCCGGGCGCCGCGGCAGATAGAGCGCTTCGTGGCCGGTGGCCGCGAGGAACCCTTCGAGACGCTGGATCTCGCCCTCGGGGAACGGCCCCTTGCGGATCAACACCGACGTCAGCTGGTCCACCTCGGCCGAGACCACCGCGACGGAGTCGGCGAACGACGCATCGCCGAGATTCGTGAACGCCTGCCAGACGTTGGCCAGGAGCCGCAGCCGCTCCATGTTCGCGCCCATGCGCGTGATCTGCACGATGCCGCCGTCGGCGAGGGGCTCGTACATCTGCTGCACTGCTTCGACCGTGTAGAGGTAGTTCTCGGCGAGCACGTAGGCACCCGACGCCAGCGACGTCCAGGTGTCGATGCCGGTCATCTGGATGATGTCGTACTTCGCCTGATCGCGCATCAGCGCCGACCGCCCCTCGTCGAGCACCAACTCGATCGACGGATCGTCGAGCAGCCCCTGCGAGAAGTCCTTCGCGACCGTGTGGTGCACGGCCAGGACGCCGCGGTTCAGCTCGATGCCGCGCACCGCCTTCGCCCCCATCAGCTTGTGGGCCCAAACGTCAGGGCCGCCGCCGACGCCGATGACGAACACGCGCGGCGAAGTCCCCTGCTTGATGGTGGCGGTCAGCGCGTAGAGCGTGCGTTGCAGGTACTCGCGTCCGACCTGGCTGTGCGTGTAGTCCGACACGAACGTGCCGGCGTCACCGTCCTGCATGATCCACTTCTGCTCGCCGAGCGCCGCGCGGTTCTTCGGATCGAGCGCGAACGCCATGTCCTTCTTGCCGATGCCGTAGGCGAGCCAGAACGGCAGCGGGCTCTTGATGACGTCGATGCGGCTGTTGGCGCTCCAGCGTGAGTACTCGTGCGGATGGTCGACGTCCATGCCGCGCGCCTGCGTCATCTGCAGATGCTTCTTGCCGGGCACCGGGAACTGCGCGTCGAAGGTCGGCATCCAGAAGCCGAGCCCGATCGCGCCGGCCAGCGCCGCGAACAGCGACGGCCGCCGCAGCCGCCCCGGCGCGACCAGCGCGACCGTCAGCAGACCGAGGATCGCGACCGCGCACAGCGTGCCGCCGGCGCCGAACGGCCACAGCAGCAGCGGGCACAGGAGGCAGCCGAGCGCCGCGCCGAGCAGGTCGCTCGCGTAGACGCGGTGCACGCGGTGCGCGTAGGCCGACAGGATCAGGCCGACCGCCCCGCCGCCGAAGAAGAACGGCACCGCGAGCCCGAGGTTGAACGCCGCGAAGCGCAGGAACTGCCCCTGCTCTTCGGCCGTGAAGCCGAACTTCAGCTGCTCGGGCAGTGCCCACGTCCGCGCGAACCACCAGGTCGCCCCGAGGCTCAGCACGTAGAGGACCGTGAAGCCCCAGACCCACTTCTCGGGATCCTTCCGCCAGCGCGGTTCCAGCAGCGTCAGCACCGAGCCCGATGCGCCGATCCCCAGCAGGCTGTTGCTGATGATCAGAAAGCCGAAGTGGAAGGCCAGCCGCAGCGCACAAACCCGCGTCAGCAGGACCTGGAAGGCGAGCAGCGATGCCGACAGCACGGCGATGCCCAGGAACATGCCCCAGGGCACCTTGCGTTCGGAGAGGTCGTTCATGCAGCGCGGACGAGGCGGGAGGCGGAATCGAGGCGGAGAAGGGTAGCCCGCGGCCCCGGACCGGGAAGGAGAAAAGGCCACCGCCATGGCGCCCTTGCCAACGCTCGTTGGGCGGCGCGGTGCGCCGTCTCGGCGTGGCACGCGCGGCCGCAGACGCTATGGTCACGCGCCGGGCGCCCGTAGCTCAGTCGGATAGAGCATCGCTTTTCTAAAGCGGCGGTCCCAGGTTCGATCCCTGGCGGGCGTGGCCGGGGGCCCGCGGCCGGCGCCGCCCCCCACCGGGAGGGGGGGTCGGGCCCCCCCCCCCGGCCGGGGGGC
>CAYMRG010000578.1:0-3780 GCA_964392555.1 uncultured candidatus Brocadiaceae bacterium | reverse complement strand
GAACGCGCTCTCCTTCTCGCCCAACGCCAGCGCCGTGCGCGCCCAGACCTTCAGCGCGCGTTCGCGCCACTCGGCGTCGAGCGTGCCGAGGAACCGGCTGCGCGCCTCGACGGCCGCGGCGCGCGCCTGGACGAAGCGGTTCTGCGCCAGGTACGACTCGGCGAGCAGCACGTAGGCCATGCCGCGGCGCGGATCGGCCGGCGCGTTGATCAGGAACCACTCCAGCGAACGCATCGCCAGCTCCTGCTTGCCGAGGCCGAGCGCCGAGTAGCCGAGCAGGAAGTGGTAGTCGAGGTACTGGCGCTCGGCGAGGTCCGTGAAGTACGGCGACTCGCGCAGCGTCAGCATGGTCTCGTAGACGCGGTCCGGCTGGTCGAGCATGAACTGCGCCTGCGCGGCGAGCAGCCAGACGTCGAGCAGCTCGACCGAGTCGAGCAGGCGGATCACGCGCGAACGCAGCTCCGCCTGGCAGCGCTCGGCAGCGGCGCGCTGCGCGTCGCCGCGCGCCTCGACCTTGGCCTCGCCGAGCATCGCGCGACCCAGCAGGATCGTCGCCGGCGTGACCTCCGGCGCGCTCGGCATGCGCTCGAGCAGGCTGCGCGCCCACTCCTCGGCCTTCGCGTAGTCCTGCTTCGCCTGCGCCTTGTCGCTGCGCCCGATCGCCAGATCGAGATAGCACTCGCTGAGCCGCAGCAGCGCCGGCGCGACGTAGTCGTGCGGCCGCTTGTCGTAGACCTCGGTGAAGAACGCGATCGCGCTCTCGACGTCGCCGCTCTCGAGCAGCAGCTGGCCGAGGTTCATCCGCACCTGCACGCTCTCGCGCTGCACGAGCGGTTCGTACTGCAGTTCGTCGCGCAGGAACGAGCGGTACCACTGCCCCGCCATCACCCGCAGCCGTTGCCGGCCAGACTCGGTGAGGTCCGAGGGCACGCGCACGACGTGCAGCGTCGGCCGCGCGCCCGCGACGGGCTCGGCGGCGGCGTACACGCAATCGGCGCCGCCGGCGATCGCGATCAGGCTCGCGACCGTGCGCGGATCCTGGTCGGCGAGGTTCAGATCGATGCTCTGGAAGCGCAGGTCGTTCTCGAGCGGCGTGCTCTCGATCGCGAGGTTCCAGTTGACCGCGTCGGCGAGCCGGCGCAGCGCCTCGAGGCAATCGATGCGGCGGCGGTCGGCGGCGACCGTCAGGTTCGGCGGCGTGCCGGGATCGCCGGCGGTCGTGGTGACCGCGAACAGCGGCTCGCCCTGCGCCGCGGCCTGCGGCGCCGGCGCCTGCAGCAGCGCTGCCAGCACGACGATCGCGGCGTAGCTCATTTGTGCGACTCCTGGCCGGTGATCTGCGCCCGCAGCTTCTTGCTCGTCTCCTCCATCTCCTGCAGACGGGCCTGTTCGGCGGCGGCGTTGGCCTGCACCCGGTAGCTGTCACCGAGCTGCAGGTAGGCCTCCGCGACGTGCTTGTAGAGCCAGCTCGGCACCTGCCGCTGCTGCAGCAGGAACCGCGCCCAGACGCGCCGCAGCGACTCCTGGTCGCCGCTCTCGGCGGCGGCCTTGGCCATCGCGATCAGGTCGTCGGGCAGCGCGTGGCTCTGCTCGATCGCATCGGCGCGCCGCTGGTACTCCTGCGACCTGGCGAAGTCGTTGTTGCGGGCGCTGTAGTGCGAAAGGGCCATCAGCACGCTGAGCTGCTGGCTCGGCGCCATACGCGGCGAGTCGGCGAGGTACTGGTCGAGGATCGCGATCGCCGCGGCGAAGTCGCGCTTCTCGGCGGCGACCAGCGCCCGGTTCCACGGCTCGTTGAACTTCGGTTCGACCGGCGTCGGCGGTTTGGTTGCGTGCTCGCCCGCGGCGGGCTGCGTCGGCTCGACCTTCGGCTGCGGCGCCGGCAGGCTCGCGACGACGATCATCGCCAGCACGTTGAAGATCAGCAGCGCGCGGAGGATCAGCTCGCGCGACCGCTTGCCGCGCGACGGCGCGGGCGTGCCGAGGTGGGCGCGGGCCTGGGCCAGCGCCTTCTGCCCTTCGCGCAGCGCGGCCTCCGCCGCCCGCAGCGCGTCGCCCTCGAGGTCCGGGCCGGGCTTGGCGGTCTTCGTGCCGCCCTTGTCACCGCTGGCCATCAGGCCGGACAGCGCGTTGGCTGCCGCCTGCGATGTGGTCGCGGCGTCCTTCTCGGTCGCGGTCTTGTCGGCGGTCGGTTCGCTCACGGCTCAGCTCCAAAGGTCGGTGAGGACCTCCGGCAGGCGAGGTCCGATCTTCTCCCTCATCGGCAGCTCGTGGCTCCTTCCCCAATCCGATGCCAAGGCGCGGAGCGCATCGGGAAGGTTCAGGAACTGCACGGTTCCGCCGCGGGCGACGAACGAACCCGCCCGGTCGAGGCAGGTGGCGAACTCGCGCGGCGTCAGTTCGGTGCCGTCGAAGTCGACGGCGATCACCGGGTTGTCGGGCCAGGGATCGGCGGGCCGCACGACCGGCGTCTCGCGGTCGGGGCGGCCGTCGCGGAACAGGCGCAGCTCGGCGACCGGTCGCCGGCGCGAACCCAGCACCCGCAGGTCGCCGCCCAGTGTCGCGAGTCGCGACACGGCGCGCTCGTCGGCGAGCTCGGCGCGCAGCACGACGAACGTGCCGTCGTCGACGATCTCGACATCGAAGGCGTCGCGGATCTCGGCCATCGCGCGTTCGATCACGCGCTGGACGTCGAGCGCCACGTCGGCGAAGTCGTCGGCCGCAGGCGGCGGTTCCTCCCGCCGGCAACCGGCCTCGGCCAGCACCTCGAGCAGCCGTTGCGGCGCGACCGGCTTGGTCATCACGACGCTGACCACCGGATGCGGCACGACCTCCTCGGGGTGGCCGCTCACGGCCACGACCGGGCACGGACACTCGGCCAGGAACCGCTGCGCGGTGCCGTCCGGCAGCCGCCAGTCGGTGACGACCAGGTCGTAGTCGCGATGCTCGAGCGCGCTCAGCGCGCCTTCGCAGTCGCCCGCCGTGCGCACCTCGTGGCCGCGGCGCCGCAGCAGCGCCGCCAGCCCCTCGCGGATGCCCGGCTCGTCGTCCACCAGGAGGCACTTCATGCCGATGCGGTGGGTTCGCCGGCCAGGGGCAGGGTGATCGTGAAGCGCGTCCCGCGCGTCAGCGGCGTGCAGCGCACGCGACCGCCGTGCGCCGCGACGGTGGTCGCGACGACGTGCAGACCGAGACCGTTGCTGCCGCGGCCCGAATAGCCGGGGGCGAAGATCCGCTCGACCTTCTCACGCGGCACGCCGCTGCCATCGTCCTCGAGATGGATCGAGACCTCGTCGCCGAGCACCTGCGCGGCGAGCCGCAGGTTGCGGGCGCCGGCGTGGCGGGCGTTGTCGGCCAGGTTGTCGAAGACGCGCGCCAGCAGCTCGGTGTCGCCGCGGACGGCGGCACCGGTGGTCTCGGCGACGATCTCGGCGCCGCAGCGCGCGGCCGCGTCACGGATCAGACGGTCGACGTCGAGCGGCCGGTTGGCGCTGCGGTTGGTCCGCGCGAGGCGCAGCCAGCCGTCGATCAGTGCCGTCATCCGATCGAGATCGCGCAGCACGCCGTCGAGCACCGGCGCCCGCGGGTCCTCGGTGTCCAGCAGCTCGCGCGCCAGCATCGCCCCGGTCATCGCCGAGGCGAGCGGATTGCGCAGCTCGTGGCCGAGCACGCCGGGCAGGTCGACCGCGGCGATCGCGCTCACAGCACCACCTTCGCACGCGACGGCCGCTTGCCGAGGCCGTAAACGCGGATCTTGTTGTAGAGCGTCGTGCGGTTGAT
>CAYMRG010000577.1:0-3781 GCA_964392555.1 uncultured candidatus Brocadiaceae bacterium | reverse complement strand
CGGACCGCGGCACGGCGTCCAGTGCAGCCCACAGCGCGACCGCCACCAGCGCACCGGCCAGGGCCCCGACGAACGTGGCGCGGCCCAGCGCCAGCGGGCGCCACCGGTGCCAGGCGGTTCGGGCGGACACGGCGAACGGCACCGCTGCGGTCGCGGCGTCGGCGGATGACGCGGCGGCCGGATCGCCCGCCTCGTCGAACTCCTCGGCGGCGAACCAGCGTTCGCTGCGCGCGGTGAGGTCGCGGTCGAGAGCGGCGAGGCGGTGGCCGGCCTGTGCCGCCAGCGCCGCATCCAGCCGCCGGGCGCGCTGCAGGTCGCGCTGGCAGACGGCGCAATCGCGCAGGTGCTCGGCCAGCGTCGGCCCGCTGGCGAACGAATAGCCGTCGTCACCGCACGCCGCCGCGACGTCGCCGTCGAGATGCGTCGCGAGCACCGCCGCGGTCTTCGGGCATTCCTCGGGCTGGTTCGCGGTCATGGGTCGAGGTGCTCCTTCAACCGCGCCATGACCTTGCGGCGCGCTTCGAGGACGTGCATCCGCGCGGCGACCGGCGTGCACGCCAGGACCTCGGCGATCACCGCGTAGTCCATGCCCTCGACGGCGCGCAGGTGCAGCGCGGTGCGCTGGCGGGCCGTCAGCCGTTCCATCGCCTCGTCGAGGCGATCCTGCAACTCGCGCGCGATCGCGTCGTGCACCGCCGGTGCGTCGAGGTGGTCGGGAACGTCGCGGTCGAGCCGCTCGGTGTCGGCGCCGCGCTGCCAGCGGCGCGGTTCGGCGGCGAGCCGGACCAGGATCCGGTAGACCCAGGTGCGGAACGCCGCGTCGCCGCGGAACGTCGCGATGCCGCGGAACGCGCGCACCAGCGTCTCCTGCACCAGGTCCTCGGCCCAGTGCGGGTCGCGGCAATGGCGCTGGGCCAGCGCGAGCAGGCCCTGGAGGTGGGGGCGCAGCAGCGACTGGAAGGCCTGCCGGTCGCCGTTCTGGCACCGGCTCAGCAGCTGCCGCTCGGCCTCGGAGAGGGCGCTCGGTCGGGGGCGATCGTCCACGCGCGGGTCCATGTCGTTCCCCCTTGGAGCCTCGGTCATGGCCGTGTGTAAGGGCGTTCCTCGCCGCTAGTGTGGTGCGCCTGGTAGATGGGGCATTGTCCGGGATGCGGCGGTGTTCGTCGCAAGGCGCTGCGACGAAGGCATGTTCCAAACATCCTGTCGCCCATATGTCGGACGCACCACACTAGTGCAGTTTCGCGAACAGGTTGTCGTAGGCGATCACGAAGTTGAGGACGACCGCCAGCACGCCCAGGATCGCCAGCCCGTAGACGACGTGGCCGAACCAGCGGGCGGCATTCGCCATGCCGCGATCGGCGATGTCCCGGCGCCGGGCCAGCGCGCGCGCCAGCGCGTCCTCGAGCTGGCCGGCCGCCTCGCCGGACGTCAGCAGCGAACGCGTCTCCGGGTGCAGGGCGAGCGACCGCGCCAGGCCGACGCCCAGCGGTTCGCCGCCCTGCACGACGCGGTCGGCGAACCGCAGCCGCTGCTGGACGCCGGCGACGGGCACTGCCGCGACCGCGGTCGGGTGCGCCTGCGCCAGCGCCACGCCGGCGCCGTAGAGCGCGTGCAGGGTCTCGAGGTATGGCAGCTCGCCGAGATCGCGCGCCAGCGGCCCGACCAGCGGCACGCGCAGCCAGCGATCGCCGCCGCGCCGCGCACCGCGGATGGTGACGAACAGGCCGACGCCGAGCACGGCCAGCACCGCCAGCGCACCCCACAGCGGGTAGAGGTTGCCGGTGATCGCGACCGATGCGAGCGTCGCCGGCACCAGCATCACCAGCAGCAGCAGCGGGTAGCGGAGGCCCGCCCAGAGCTTGCGCAGCCACGCCGCGCGCTGCTCGCGTTCGCGCGCGCGACCGCGCAGAGCCGCACTGGCGCGACCGGCACGCCAGCCGGCGGCCAGCACCGCATCCTCGGTCGGCGTGAGGCGCACGCCGCGGCGCGCCAGCAACGCGTGCAGCGTGCGGTCGCCTTGGTCGACTGCCCGGCCACCGGCGCCGTCGTCGCCGGCGATCGCGGTCAGCGGCAGGCCGGCGTCGAGCGCGGAGGCGAGGTCGGCGAAGTGCAGCGCGGCCCGTTCGTCGGCACGTGGCGAGAACGACATCGCCGGCAGTCTCGGCGGCGGGCGCGCCGCTGGCAAGGCGGGGGGTGGTTCGCGCGGTCCGCGCCGTGGGCGCTACTGCCGGAAGTGCTTGCTGAGCTTCAGCGCCTGGCCCTGGTAGTGCGAGCTGAGGCGGCGGTCGCCGTAGACGACCTCGGGGTCTTCCTGCGTGCGGAAGAACTCGAGCTTGAAGAACACCTGGCCGTCCTCGAGCAGGAACGGCACGTCGTGCGGGCGCACCTCGAGCACCGCGCGGGTGCCGCGTTCGCCGCCGAAGCCGTTGTCGAAGAAGCCGGCGTAGTTGGTGCGCAGCTCGCCGATGCCGACGTCGTAGGCGACCATCTCGGCGGCGAGGTGGCGCGGCACGCGGATCCGCTCCTTCGAGGCGAAGATGTAGAACTCCTCGGGCTCGACGATGATCCGCGCGTCGCGCGGCTCGGGCAGCGGTTCGAAGAAGGCGTCGGCGTCGTGGCCGCCCTCCTCCTGCATGTCGACGATGCTGGTGTAGCGGCGCGCGACGTAGCCGATCGGTCCCTGGATGTCGCGGTCGCGGCGGATCGCGATGCCCATCATCAGGCCGCGGTCGATGCGCAGCTTCGCGGCCGGCAACGGCGTGCCGTGGTCGTCGAACAGCAGCGGCGAACGCGCGTGTTCGGCGCGCAGCTCGTCGTCGCTCAGCGACGCCTGACCGTTCGAGAAGCGGATCTGGCACAGCGACAGGCCGGTGCGCACGCGCACCGGGAAGCTGCGCGGCACGATCTCGAGGTAGAGCGGGCCGGTGTAGCCGGGCGGCACGGTCTCGAAGCGGCCGCAGCGGTCGGCGAGCAGGCGCGTGAACAGGTCGAGGCGGCCGGTCGACGACTTGGGGTTGGCGCGGATCAGCTGCGGCAGCGGCCGCTCGATGCGTTCGAGCAGCGGCACGATGTAGCAGTGGCCCTTCTCGAGCACCGCGCCGTCGGTGAGATCGAACGCGTAGAGCGTCATCTCCTCCAGCCGGTCGGCGACGCGCACGTTCTCGGGCAGGAAGCCCGAGCGCACGCGGTAGCCGCGGGTCGCGAGCCGCAGGTCCAGCGAGCTGGGCTGGATCTGCGTCGGCGAGATCGCCGGGGTCGAGACGAGCGCGCCGCTCTCGATCAGCGCGCGGATCTGCTGGTAGACGAGGATGCCGTTCGACACCCGCGACAGGCTACCGTGCCCCGGCCGGGGATTCCTGCGCCGATTCCGCCGCGGTGGCCGCGCCGGCGAGGTATTCGGACAGCGTGAAGCTGTCGACCGCGATCGCCTCGCTGCGCGCCGCCTCGGCGCCCTGCACGAGCCGCCGTTCGGCGTCGGTCAGGATGCCGCTCTCGCACGCCTGGTCGAGCAGCTGCTCGGGGCGGGCGCGCGGCAGCCGGCCCTGGCGGACGGCGTCCTTGAGCTTCTTCAGCACCGGCTCGGCGTCGCTGCACAGGCGCAGGGCGTGCTCGAGCCGGCCGAGCGCCGACGCCGGGTCCTGCGGCACGTGGATCCGCGCGGTCAACCGGTCGCGCTGGCTGCCGGGCTGCTGCAGGCTGCGCGCGGCGTGGTGGCCGGTGCCGTCGTCCGGACCGTGGCCGAACGGGTTGAGCCGGGCCCACAGGCCGCCCGGCAGCCGCA
>CAYMRG010000576.1:0-3782 GCA_964392555.1 uncultured candidatus Brocadiaceae bacterium | reverse complement strand
CTACAACATCGTCGAGAACCCGGTGGCCGTGCACGACCTGCACGCGACGATGCTGCACCTGCTGGGCTTCGACCACACGCGGCTGACGTGGTTCCACCAGGGGCGCGACTTCCGGCTGACGGACGTGTCGGGGACGGTGGTCAGGGACCTGCTGAGCTAGCCCGGATTGCTCACCTGCCGCCGCGCTCGCCCGGCCGCGGTGGCTCAGCGCCC
The DNA here is from genome assembly GCA_964392555.1 of uncultured candidatus Brocadiaceae bacterium. Taxonomy (GTDB): domain Bacteria; phylum Planctomycetota; class UBA1135; order UBA1135; family UBA2386; genus CAYMRG01. The sequence continues at coordinate 3,569 of CAYMRG010000576.1, read as the reverse complement.
AGCGATCTTCGCGAGCGCCGCCTTGAACCGCGGCGTCTCGCGGATGGCGTCGTAGAACGAGGCCTGCTCGCCCGTCTCGAAGTGCTCGATGGTGCCCGCACCGGCCGAGACTGCGCGTTCGATCCATTCGATCGCCTGCTTGCGCCAGCCCTCGGCCTGATCGCGTGCGGCCGAACCTCCGGCCTCTGCCGAGCGGTTCGCCTCCGCGAGCGCCATGCGCGCCGCGGCCAGGACCATCTCCGGATCCTTCGTCGTCGCCGCGAATTCGCGGATGCCAGCACCCATCTCCTCGTGGCGACCGACGCGGCCGAGCGCATCGATCTGCCAGGCCAGCGCCGTGCACAATGCACCGACGAATCGCGGATCCTTCGGGTCGAGGCGCGCGGCATCGCGAAGGTTCACGACGGCGTCCGTGGCCAGCGACCGGGCCTCGTCGAACTCGCCGGCCATCGCGCTGGCGATCGCCAGGTTGGTGAAGCTCGCCCCGACGTAGAACCGGTTGGCGACGCGCGCCGGGAAGTCGGCGAGGAGCTGCGAACGCAGCGCCAGGGCGATGCCGTGATCGGCGAACGCAGCGGACCAGTCGTCCCGCGCCGAATGGAGGCTGCCGCGGACTTCGTGGACGCTGGCGAGCAGGCTGCGGTAGACCTCCACGTGCGGGGCGACCGCGGCGGCAGTCGTCATGCTCGCGATGGCCGCCGTACACAGCTGCATGGCCTGGTTCGGATCGGCCTTCTGCAGCGCCTGGGCGAGGCGCTCCCGGAGGGCCGCCGCGTCGTAGGCGGCCATCGGCTCGTCGGCCATCCGGACCACGACGTCGTCCAGTCGGCGCAAGGACTCGCCCCACGCGGTCAGGCAGGTGTCGTAACGGCCGCGGGCCGCCTGCACGGTGCCGAGGTCGACCATGGTCATCGCGTGGCAGCGCAGCAGCGTCACCGACGACGCGTCGCGATGGAGGCCCAGTTCGAGGTCGCACACGGCCTCGCGGAGCAGGCGCTCCGCTGACTCGAGGTCGCCGCGCGCCATGCGCAGCATCCCGAGGTGCCGGATGGTGGCGGTGCGCTGCGGCAGGGTGTCGTCGCCGGACCATTGCTGCAGCCGAGCGGCGGCGTCCTGCATCATCGTCTCGGCGCGTTCGACGTCGCCGCGGTTGCCGAGCTCGTTCGCGAACACCCCGAGCGCCGTGGCGGCGCGAACCTCCACCTCGACATTGCCGGGGCGCCGCCGCCGCAGCGACTCGAACAGCGTGAACGCGCGTTCGGCGAGCTGCACCTGCAGGTCTTCGGTGCGCGGCACCTCGACCAGATACTCGCGGGTCGTGCAGCCGAGGAGTTCCTCGATCGCCGCCACCGACTCCGCGAGGTTCTGTCTGGCCTCGTCCTCGCTGCGCGTCAGGTCCTGGTTCGCGCGGGCGAGCCGCGCATTCGCGTCGGCGAGGGCCTCGCTGGCGCGCATCTGCTGGCGCCACAAGACCAGCGGGAACTGCAGCAGCACGAGCAGCGCGGCGCCGGCGCCGATCGCCCATACCGGATGCCGCTGTGCGGTCCGAACGAGCCGCAGCCACGGCCCGAGCGGGCGCGCCCGGATCGGCCGTCGCTGCAGCACCGCCTCGAGGTCGGCGGCGAAGTCGGCCATCGAGCGATAGCGGTGCGCGCGGTCGCGATCCATCGCCACGCTGCAGACGACCTCGAGGTCGCGCGGCACCGCGGCGTTCAGCTCGCGCACCGGCCGCGCGACCCCTTCGAGGATGCGTTGCTGCATGGCGACGACCGACGAGGTCCGGAACGGCAGCTGGGTCGTCAGCAGCTCGTAGAGGGTGACGGCCAGGCCGTAGACGTCGACGCGTTCGTCGGTGGCTTCGCCGCGCAGTTGCTCGGGGGCCGCGTAGGCGGGCGAACCCATCGGTTGCGCATCGCGCGTGACGCGGTGCAGGTCGCGGACGTGCGCGAGGCCGAAGTCCAGCACCTTGGCCTGGCCGTGCGGCGTCACGATGACGTTCGACGGCTTGAGGTCGCGGTGCACGACGCCGCGTTCGTGGACGTAGCACATCGCCAGGGCCACCTGGTGCACGATGCGCACGCAGGCTTCCCAGTAGCTGCCGTGGAACAGCGACAGGGCCGCGGTGGAAGCCCGTTCGCCGAACGCCGTGCCGAGCGACCGGCCCGTCGCGCGCGCCGGATCGACGCTGCGCATCGCGGCGAGCATCGCCTCGAGCGTGTGGCCCTCGACGAACTCCATCGCGAACCACGGTCTGGCGTCGTCGTTGCCGACCGCGAGGATCGGCACGATGCCCGGATGGTTGAGCCGCGCGATCGCCTCGACTTCCCGCTGGAAGCGTTCGCGCGCGGACGGCGCGACGAGGAACTCGGGACGCACGACCTTCAGGGCCACCGTGCGCTGGAGACTCGTCTGCTCGGCCGAGTAGACGATGCCCATGCCGCCGGCGCCGATCTTGTCGAGGATGCGGAATTCGCCGTACTGGACGCGGTCGAGCGGGATCGGCGGTGGCGGCGAGAGGATGCCGAGACGCCGCAGCCGCTCGAGGCCGTCGCGCAGCTCGTGGGCCTCGCTCGGGTGGGCCGCCAGGAACTGCTGCAGCCGCGGCTCGCCGCCCTGTTCGAGCGCCTGGACCGCGCCGCTCAGCAGGGCTTCGAGCGGATTCTCGGCAGCGCTGTCGTGGCTGGCCATGGGAGCGGCAGTCTAGCCCGCACCTCTCACCAACCGCCGCGTTCGGGTGCGTCGATTTCGTCGCCCGACGCCGCAGGGCGGCGAACGCGGCGTGCTCGGTCGTGGCGGTGGTGGTAAGTGCGGGCTCGCCCGTTCGGGTGGCATGCAGGGCCCCTGCGGTGCGCAATGGGCCGCGCGCGCGACGGCCAGCTCGACCTACGCGTCGCGGCAGGCGAGCGCCGGCGAGGTCCGGACGGATCTGCGGCAGTACACCGCGTGCTCGAGCAGCGCTGACCAGCGTCCGGTGCCGCGGCCGGGGTGCGGGGCGCCGTTCGCGGCACCGGGAGGAGTCGGCTCGTTGACCGAAGGGTCACGCGCTCCTCACGGAATCTGAACATGGCTGTCTAGGGTGCTGGGCCTGTCAGGGCGCCCCATCGGGCGTCGCAACCCTTTCGCCAACCACCCAGCCACCCGACAGCAATGAACCGTCTCAACCTCTTGCAGGGCGTGACGATCGGTCTCGGCCTCGCCGCTTCCGCGCAGGCCCAGGTCATCGTCAGCAGCGACATCACCACCTCGACCACGTGGACGTCGAACAACGTCTACCAGCTCGCCAACGACGTCTACGTCCGTCCGGGCGCCACGCTGACGATCCAGGCCGGCACCGTGATCGCCAGCCCGAGCGCCGGCACGCTCGCGATCTGCCGCGGCGCGCAGATCATCGCCAACGGCACCGCCGACCAGCCGATCGTCTTCACGTCGACGGCCGACCGCGCGACCTGGACCAACGGTGACCCGAAGACGGGCACCTACCGTCAGCTCGCCAACAACGAGTGGGGCAACCTGACCCTGATGGGCGATGCCTACATGCGGCCCGAGGACGAGCAGGTTGCCGCGGACGC
>CAYMRG010000575.1:0-3794 GCA_964392555.1 uncultured candidatus Brocadiaceae bacterium | reverse complement strand
TGGTCCGCTACAAGCCCGAGCGCCGCGCGGTGCTGCAGTGGCTGGTCGGCGGCGTCGACGCGCAGGGTCGGGCGACGGCGCCGCGGCCGATCTGGCTGCGCTGCCACGCCGAGGCGCAGGCGACGCGGGCGCGGGTCGCGACCGAGGCGGCGGCCGCCGCCGGCGTGCGCTGTCCCGCGACGCTCGGCATCGCGCACGAGCGGCTGAGCATCGAGGCGCACGTTCCCGGAACCGTCTGGGCGCCATCCGACCACGACGGCGAATGGGCGATCGAAGCGGTCGCCGCGACGCTGTCGCGCCTGCACGCCGCGACCGTGCCAGGAGCTGGGCTGGGTCGGTTGCCGGTCCACGGCACGCTCGCCGAACTCGATCTCGTCCTGCGCGCCGCCGAGGATCTCGCGCGCCTCGACCCCGGGCTCGGCCGGCTCGCCCACCGCATCGGCGACGAACTGACCCGGCAGGTGCCGGCCAACGGCGCCCTCGCGTTGGCCCACGGCGATCTGCACCCCGAGCAGGTCCTGCTCGACGGCCCGGCTGTCGGTTTCGTCGACTTCGACCGTGCGTGCCTCGCGCCGGCCGCGCACGACCTGGCGACGTTGCGCGCCCACGCGATCGCCCACGGCGGCGAACCAGGCGAACGCGTCGCGCGCGCCGTGACGACCGCCTATGCCCGCCACCGCGCCCTGCCCGACGCCGCCGAGCTGGCGTGGTGGAACGCCTGCGCCCTGCTGCGAACCGCGACCGGGCCGTTCCGCCGGCTCGATCGCGACTGGCCGGCGCGCACGGCGGCCTTGCTCGCGGCCGCGTCCACGGCGCTGCCTGCGGTGGAGGAACGGCGATGAGCCACCTCGTCGATCGCTCGGTCTGGCAACGGCTGCTGGTCGAGCTGCCTTCGCGTCCGTCCGACGCCGAGTTGATCCTGCGCAGCGATCCGCGCGGACCGACGGCAACGCTGCGCCGCGACGGGGCGCCGCCGCGCATCTTCCTCGACGCCGCCGAGGGCGTGCGCGAGCTGCAGCCCGGCGAGGACGCGGGGCTGCCCGGGGCGGCGCTGATCGCCGATTCCCGGCGCGCCGCCGCGCTGCTCGGGCCGCAGGTCGGCGAGCTGCGCACGGTCGACCTGGTGGCGTGGCGCCCGGGCCGCCGCGCCGTGCTGCGGGTCACGGCCGCGGACGGTCGCGTGCACTGGCTGAAGCTGCTCGATCGCAAGGGCTACCGTCGCGCCGTCGCGACCTTCGCCGCGCTCGGGCACGCGCTCGCGCCGCTGCAACTCGCCATCCCGCAGCAGCTGTTCGACGGCGAATGCGCCTGCCTGCTGCCGAATGCCGAAGGCCGACCGCTGCGCGACCTGCTCGCGACCGCCGAACCCGTGCCGATGGCGACGACGACGCGCGCCCTGCTGGCCCTGAGCTACACCGAGCTGCGCGGCGAGCTGCCGACCCTCGACTTCGCCCGCGCGCAGACGGCCACCGTCGACATGGTGCGCAAGGGCATGGCCGGTCGGCCCGCACTGGCCGAGATCGCCACGGCCATCACCCGCCTGCCCGCGGTGCCGATGCCCGAGCGGCCCGGCTTCGTCCACGGCGACCTGCACGACAAGCAGCTGTTCGTCACCGCCACCGGCGTGACGCTGATCGACCTCGAAGGCGCGGCCGTCGGCGATGGCCGCTTCGATCTCGCCAACCTCGCCGAGCACGTGCGGCTGCGCGACCTGCAGCAGCACGGCACCGACCGCGGCCTCGCCGACCATCTGCTCGCCCGCTGCGGCCTCGATGGCGACGACGCGCCGATCCGCGCGTTCCGCACGCTGGTGCGCGCCCGCCTGTGCGGCGTCTACGCGCTGCGGCCGCGCTGGCACGACCTCGTCACCCGCATGCAGAACGAGACGCTGTCCCTCGTGGAGTCCCTGGTATGAGCCGCCGTCCCGTCGTTCTCCTCGGCGCCTCGCTGCTGGCCGGTGCCTGTGCGCTGCAGCCGGTCGACGACCTCGAGGCGCTCCGGCCCGGCCTGTTCGTCGCCGCCAGCGGGCCCGGTGACGGCAGCGTCGTCGACGCGGTCGCCGCGGAGCCGCGCACCAGCGACGACAAGCCGGACAAGGTCGAGTTGTCCGCACCCGCGCTGGCCGCCGGCGCCGGCGAACTGCGCGTGCTCGACAACACGTTCGTCTGCGACGAACGAACGGCCTACGAGACGGCGGACAAGCGGCCGGGGGAAGCCTTCCTGCCGCAACCGGGTCAGTGGCTGCGCCTCAAGTCGCGGCGCCAACCCGACGGCTCGCTGCGCGCACGCACGGTGCGCGAGTTCGAGCCGCGCGACCGCTTCAAGGTCGTCGGGGAACTGCAGTCGATCGACACCGAGCGCCGCCTCCTGGACATCGGCGGCGTGGTGCTGCCGCTGGCGCAGGACGTCGACCTCGACCGTTCCCTCGCCGGCGACGACCCGCTGGCACGGTTCCTCGCCGACGACCAGAAGACCGTGCCGTTCGGCCTGCGGCTCGGCGATCGCGTCCGACTCGGCGGCCAGGCCGCCGCGGAGTTCGAGTACGACGACGAATTCGACCTCGACGCGGCGCGCGACCGCGATCGCAGCAAGCCGGCCGGGCGCGGCAAGCTCGACGCCTTCTGGGACATCGACGGCCGCGGCAGCTACGCGCTCGGCGAGGTCGCGTTCGGCCGCGACGACACGATCCGCGAGAACGGCGTCGACACCTACGAGGAACGCCTCGAGGTGACCCGCGCGTTCGCCTCGGTGAACCTCGGCGCGGGTCTGCAGGTGCTGGTCGGCCGTCAGGACTTCGACGAAGGCCGCGAATGGCTCTACGACGAGGTGCTCGACGGCGTGCGCGCCATCTGGCGCACCGACGGCTGGCGCTGCGAAGTCGCGGCCGCCCGCGGCCGCGAGGGGCTCGCCGAGCCGAACGGCTACGAGGACACGGGTGTGCTGCTGGCGACGCTGCGCCACCAGCCGACGACCGACTGGCAGATCGGCGCCTACGTGCTGCAGCGCACCGACGACACCGGTGCGGGGTTCGAGCCACTGTTGTTCGGCGTGCAATCCCTGGCCGAGCCGCGGCAGGGCTTCGGTCACTGGCTCGAGGCCGGCTTCGCCCGCGGCGACGACGGCGCGCGCGCGATCCGCGGCCACGCATTCGACGTCGGCGTCCGCTGGACGTTCGACGCGGCGTGGCGACCGACGCTCGCCGCCGGCTACGCGTTCGCGAACGGGCGCGACGCCGGCACCACGACCACCGGCTACCGGCAGTCGGGGCTGCAGGACAACAACGGCAAACTCGGCGGCGTCACCAGCGTGCGCTACTACGGCGAGCTGCTCGATCCCGAGCTCGCCAACCTCGCGGTCGCGACGCTGGCGGTGGCGGTGCGCCCGCTGCGCGACCTCTCGGTCTCGGCGCTGCTGCACGACTACCGCCAGGACGTCGCCTCGACGGTGCTCGTCGACACCGCGCTGCGCGCGAGCCCGACCGGGCTGAGCCGCGACCTCGGCCGCGAACTCGACCTCGTCCTCGGCTACCGCGCCGAACGCCGCCTCACTCTCGAGCTCGTGCTCGGCCGCTTCGAGCCCGGCGATGCGTTCGCCGGCGACACCGCCGCCACCCTCCTCGCCTTCACCACGCGCCTCAGCTTCTGACATGACCCCACGCCATCCGTTCCTGTTCCTCTCCCTGAGCGCCCTGCTCGCCGCCTGCGGCGGTGGCGGCGGCGGCGGCACCGGCCGGCCGCCGCCGGGTCCGATCACGCCGACGCAGCCGCCGAGCACGATCCCGTCGCCGGCGGCGA
>CAYMRG010000574.1:0-3805 GCA_964392555.1 uncultured candidatus Brocadiaceae bacterium | reverse complement strand
GAGGTCCGCCTTCGCCAGCATGCCGGGTTGCGGGAAGGTCAGCTGGAAGATCGGGTCCTCCGGCACGTGGTCCCAGTCGATCAACTCGTCGATGACGTAGTCGTTGACGCGGAACGGCAGGACGTGTGCGACGGCGCGCATCGCCAGGACGTCCTCGTTGCTGAAGCGCTGCAGCTGCGGAATCGCGTCGAGATCGCGGCGCGTGAAGGCGCGGAACTTGCGGGCGGGGACGGTGATCTGTTTCGGCATGCGGGCTGCAGGTGGCAAGCCGGACGGCGCGTGTGCCGTGGGCGTTGGGAAGGTGCCGACGCCTTCCGATGGCGTGCGGCGGGCGATCCACCCTAGCGCCTCGCGGCGAACCGCCAACCCGCAGCGGCGTGGTCGTGGCGAGTTTTTTTGCCGGGCTACGCGCCCGTGCGCGCGACCACGACCAGCTCGACCTGGTCGACGAGCAGCTGGCTCGACGCACCTGCACCGATCTCGCCGATCACCGTGAATCGCACCTGCCGTTCGCGCGTGACGTGACGCAGGCTCGACGTGGTGAACTCCATCACGTGGCTCTGCGTGTCGGTGACGGCACGTTCGACGACCGTGTCGAAGCGTTCGTCGACCGGATTGTGGATCGACATCCGCAGGTGGGTGTCGCCGTCGGCGCGGCCGACGCGGGCGACGGCGCGAACGCGCAGTTCGAGCACGTCGGTTGCGTTCGCAACCGGCAGGTCGAAGCGACAGTTGATGCCGGCGATCTCGTGGTTCTCGAACGTCTCGGTGGTGACCGCCAGCTCGCTGCCATCGGCGTCGGTGAGCAGGCTCCGCGTGCCGAACATCGACGTGCCCGCCGCCATCTCGACGTACGCCTGCGCGACGTCGAGCGCCTGCGGCGCTGCTGCGGCCGGTGCCGCCTGCAGGCCGGGCAGGAAGTCGATGCCGGTGAGCTGCCAGCGCTGGTCGGGCCAGACCAGCACCGGTGTGCCGCCCGTGGTCGGCACCGCCGCGAGTCGCAACGTCGCGCGGCCCTGCAGCGGCTCGGCGAGGCCGAAGAAGATCTGGTCGCCGGCGGTGCTCCAGCGCGGCAGGTCGACGTCGCCCTGCGGCGTGGCGATCGGGGTCACCGCGCCGCCGCTGGTCGCGACCGTGCAGAGCGTCGCGAGGCCGGCTGCGACGCGCCGCACGAACACGATCTGCGCCCCATCCGGTGCGAACGCCGGCGCACGATCGCCGGCCGTGGTGCCGGTCCCCGGGCCGCCGTCGGTCAACGCCGTCGCGCCCGTGCCGTCGCCGTTGGCCAGCCACAGCTCCCGTCGCCCGCCGCTGCCAGCGCGGCTCCAGACGATGCGCCCGGTCGCGCGGCACCAGTCCGGTTCGGCGTCGTCGACGCCATCGCCGACGCCGAGCAGGTCGCTCACCGCGCCGCCGGTCGGGGCGATCAGGTGCAGCCCGCCGTCGCCCGAGCGATCCGACGCGAACAGGATCGCGGTGCCGTCGGGCGACCAGCAGGGGGCGTCGTCGGTGTGCGTGTCCTGCGTCAGCCGCTGGTCGGGCGCGGCGCCGTCGACGCTGCTGACGAACAGCTCGCGGCTGCTCGGGTCGGCCGGACTGCGTTCGCGCGCGAACACGACCGTGTTGCCGTCGGGGTGCAGGCGCGGGTGGCGTTCCTGGCCGCTGCGATCGGCGACTCGCCGCAGGCCGAGGTTGCGGCGGTCGCGGACGGCGATCTCGGCGAAGCTGTAGGGACTGTCGTCGCGCGCTCGCCCGACCAGCACTTCGGCCGGAACGTTGGCGCCGGCGATCGGCGTCGTGCCGTTGCCGCCGCCGACGCCGAGCCCGCACGCGGCGAGCGCCAGGACCAGGATGGGGATGCAGCGGGCGGCGGCCATGGCCAGCATGCTGACCCGCGGCGCCGACCGGCGCAATGCCCACCCGGCAACCGAGGCTGCGGTTGCGACCAGGACGGCGCCGGTTATGAAGGCCGCGCCGTGCTGGTCTCCGACTTCGACTTCCCGCTGCCGACCGAACGGATCGCCACGCATCCGGCGGAACCGCGCGACAGCGCGCGACTGCTCGTCCATGAGCGGGCCACGGGCCGCGACCGCCATGCGCACGTCCGCGACCTGCCGCAGTTCCTGCGCGCCGGCGATCTGCTGGTGCTCAACGACACGCGCGTGCAGCCGTGGCGCCTGCGCGGCCGCCGCGACACCGGCGGTGCCGTCGAGTGCCTGCTGCTGCGGGTCGAAGGCGACCGAGCCGAAGCGTTCGTCAAGCCGAGCAAGAAGCTCGTGCCGGGTCAGCGCCTGGCGATGGAGGATGGGGCGATCGAGGTCGAGCTGCGCGAACGCGGCGACGGCGGCCGCTGGCAGCTGCGCCTGCACACGCGCGGCGGCGACGTCGCGGCGGCACTCGAGCGGTGTGGGCGCGCGCCCCTCCCGCCGTACATCGCCCGCGATGGTCGCGAGGACGCGCGCGCGGATCGCGACCGCTACCAGACCGTGTTCGCGCGCGCGCCCGGCGCGGTCGCCGCGCCGACCGCCGGCTTGCACTTCACGCCGGAACTGCTGGCGGCGTTGCAGGGCGGCGGCGTCGAGTTGGCCTACGTCACGCTGCACGTCGGCGAAGGCACCTTCGAACCGATCCGCGTCGCCGAGGTCGAGCAGCACCGCATGCACGCCGAACGCTACGAGCTGCCGGCGGCGACCGCGGCCGCGATCGCCGCCACGCGTGCACGCGGCGGCCGCGTCGTCGCCGTCGGCACGACCAGCTGCCGCACACTGGAAACCTGCGCACGCGACGATCGCACGGTGGCGCCGGGCAGCGGCAGCTCCGACATCTTCTTGTTCCCGGGGCGCCCGTTCCGCGTCGTCGACGCGCTGCTGACGAACTTCCATCTGCCGCAGTCGACGCTGCTGATGCTGGTCGCGGCCTTCGCCGGCCGCGACGCGATCCTCGCCGTCTACCGCGATGCCGTCGCCGCGGGCTACCGCTTCTATTCGTTCGGCGACGCGATGCTGATCGTCTGACCGATCGGCCGGGTCACAGCATGCGCCGCAGTTCGCGCGCGGCCGCCGCCGGGTCGGCGGCGCCGAGGATCGCGCTGCTGACGGCGATCCGGTCGATGCCGAGGCGGCGCAACGGCAGCAGGTTCTCGACGGTGATGCCGCCGATGGCGAACAGCGGCGTCCTGGCGGTGGCGGCAGCCGCGACCGCGGCCTCGACCTCGGCCGCGGACTTGCCGACCGTGTAGCCCTTGGTCGGGGTCGGATGGCAAGGGCCGAAGCCCAGGTAGTCGGCACCGGCTGCGACCGCACTCCGGATCTGCGCCGGATCGTGGGTGCTGACGCCGAGCCACTGGCCGACCAGCAGCTTGCGCGCGGCATCGTGCGGCATGTCGCCCTGGCCGACGTGGGCGCCAGCGACGCGGCTGCGCACGGCCAGCATGACGTCGTCGTTGACGACCAGCGGCACCCGCGCATCGCGGCAGATCGTCCGGCACCGCTCGTAGCCGTCGCGGTCGACGGACTTCACGCGCCACTGGACGAGATCGACGCCGGCCGTGAGGGCATCCGCCAGGGCCTGCCACGGGTCGCCGGCACAGAGTTCGGGAGTGAACAGCAGGTAGAGCCGGGCGTCCGGGAAGTGCATCGACCCCGAGAACGGTAGCACCGCGCCCCTGGCCCTGGCCATGGTGCGATGCGAACGCGCACGGTCAACATCGAACGCGCCGAGAAGATCGACGACCACAAGGTCGCGATCGTGATGAAGCAGCCGGATTCGCTCTTCTACATCCAGATGAGCTTCTGGATGATGGTGT
>CAYMRG010000573.1:0-3806 GCA_964392555.1 uncultured candidatus Brocadiaceae bacterium | reverse complement strand
CGCGCGCACTCGCATCGACGCGCGTGCCCGCGATGCCGTTGGCGCCGAACGCGCCCGAGCCGTCGGTCGTGACCGGCCGACCGTCGATGGTGACCAGTGCCCCGGGCACGCCGACGCCGGCGGCGTCGAGGACGCGGCCGCTGACGGTCGTCACGCCGGGAACCGCGCTGCCGAACGCGTAGAGGCCGCCGCTCGTCACCCCCGCCACCGCGATGCGGCCGGCGCTGGCGAACGCCAGCGTCGACACGACCTGCCAGCCGCCGGTGGCGGGATCGAGGTGGTAGAGCGAGGCGACGGCGCTACCGAGGCCGAGGTCGTCGGGCAGATCGAGCGTCGCCGCGGGTTCGCAGGTGAAGTCGCTCGGGTCGATGCAGAAGCCGCGGCCCATCAGCACCGGGCCGGTGGTCGGCTCGGGACGATCGCCGGGCAGGTGTTCGGGCCGCAGCGTGCCGACGCGCAGCACCACTTCGCCGGCCCCGCCGCCGACGCCGACCGACGCGCCGGCCGGGACCGTGAGTACGTCGCCGGCGTCCGACGCGACGGTCGACGCCGTCGCCTGGGTGCCGACGGTGAGCGTCACCGGCGTCGACGTCAGCGGCGGCAGATGGATCGCGGCGGGCAGATCGGGCCCGGTGATCGTCATCGCGAAGTCGAGCTGGCCGAACGTGTCGCCGTCGACCGCCGCCGCAGCCGCGCCGTCGACGTGCACGAGGTGCCGACCACGCGGGTCGCCGAACAGGTCACCGCGGCCATTGGGGCCGGTCGTCGCGCGCCGCGCCGAGCCGTCCAGCGAGACGCTCGCCGCCACCACGCCACGGCCCTCGTCGTCGAGCACCGTCACCTTGCAGCTGCCGGCCGGCAACGCGGCGTGACGGGGACCGATGTCGCTGCCCGATCCGCTGCAGGCGGCGGCGATCAGGAAGGTGCCGGTGGCGAGGGTCGCCCGCATCCGGCGGGGGCTGGCTGTCGAGGTCATCGTCCGTTCTCGTTGCTCGTGCTGCGGTCGGCGCCGCGCGGCCGCACGCGGTCCGGTTCGGGAGGGGTGGCGACGCGGCTGCGACTGCCGTCCGCGCCGATGCAGCGGACGCCGACCACCGCATCGTCGAGGCAGACGCCGGGCAACGTGGCGAGCCAGGCGCTGCCGCGCCGCTCGGGCAAAGCGGCGGCCATGTCGATCACGCCGCGCCAGTCGGCATCGGTCGTCCAACGCCAGACGAACTCGCACCGCTCGACGGCGGCCGGCAGCTCGTATGTCAGCTCGGTGTCGTAGCGGTCGCGGCGCAGCTCGGCGCGCACCACCCGCGGCGGCGGCGGGGCACTGGCGAGCTCGGCCAGCGTCGCGACCACGACGCGCGTGACGTTCGCCATGTAGGCGGGATCGACGTGGTCCGGCAGGTCGCCGTACGGCCGGCCATCGCGCTCGCCGACGTCCTGGTGCTGGCGGCTGAAGTCCTCGCGCGGCTCGCTGAAGCGGATCGCCGGGAAGCCGTTGGCGAAGAACGATTCGTGGTCGCCGCCGCGGCCGAAGCGATCGCCGCGCAGGATCAGGCGCACCGCGAAGTCGGGCACGTGCCGGCCCGCCGCGAACGTCGCCGCGCGCGCGAGGCTGCGGCCGGAGCTGTCGTTGCCGGTCGCCGCGAAGCTGAAGCAGCGCACGTGGTCGGCGTAGCGCACGCCGTCCATGCCGAGCGTGTTGCCGACGATGTCGCAGCCGATCATGCCGTCGACGGCGACCTCGGCCGCGGCCAGCGCGTCGGCGTGCACCTTCGAGCCGAGCAGCCCCTGCTCCTCGCCGTCGTAGGCGACGAACACCAGCGTCGCGGCGAACGTCTGGCGGCTCAGCACGCGGCACGCCTCGAGCGCCACCGCCGTGCCGCTGGCGTCGTCGTCGGCCCCGGGCGCGCTGCCGGCGCCGTCGTTGCCGCGGCCGTTGCGCGAGTCGTAGTGGCCGCCGACCACGTAGACGCGGTCCGGATCGCTCGCGCCGCGCAGCGTCGCGACGACGTCGACGATCGGCACCTCGCGCGGCATGCCGGCGCGCGCACAGGGCGCGTTCGCCGCCAGCATCGCCACCGAGAGCCGGCCGCCGCTGTCGGCCGCGATCGCCTCGTACTGCGCCTGCAGCCAGCGCCGCGCCGCGCCGGTGCCCTCGGTGTCGCTGTCGGTGCGCGACAGCACGTGGCGCGTGCCGAAGCCGACCAGCGTGCGCACCGTCGCATCGAGCCGCGCGGCATCGATCGCGCGCAGCGCGTCGGCGACCTTGGCGACGATCGGCGGCGCCGTCTGCGCCGCGGCGCCCGCGGCCGCGAACGCCACCGCCAGCACCGCCGCGCCGCGGTTCATGCGAACAGGTCCATCCCTTCCATGCCGCGCGAGCGCTGCAGGCCGAGGATCGGCAGCAGCGTGGTCGCGACGTCGCACAGCCGACCGCCGTCGCGCAGCCGACGGCCCTCGGCGGCCTCGCCGCAGACCAGGAACGGCACCGGGTTGGTCGTGTGCGCGGTGTGCACTTCGCCGGTGGTCGGATCGATCATCATCTCGACGTTGCCGTGGTCGGCCGTGATCGCGACCGTGCCGCCGAGCCCGAGGTAGGCCGGCACGATGCGCGCCAGCGACTCGTCGATCGTGCGGATCGCCTTGATCGCCGCCGGCATCACGCCGGTGTGGCCGACCATGTCGGCGTTGGCGAAGTTGAGGATCGTCACGTGCGGCCGCTGGTCGCCGCGCAGCTCCTTGAGCAGCGCATCGGTGACCTCGGGCGCCGACATCTCCGGCTGCAGGTCGTAGGTCGCGACCTTGGGGCTCGGGATCAGCACGCGCCGCTCGCCGGGCAGTTCGCGTTCGTCGCCCCCGGAGAAGAAGAACGTGACGTGCGCGTACTTCTCGGTCTCGGCGATGCGCAGCTGCCGCAGGCCGTGCTCGGCGAGGACCTGCGGGAAGATGCCGGTCAGGTTCTGCGGCGCGTAGGCCACCGCGCACGGGAAATCGTCGCGGTAGCGCGTCATGGTCACGAACTCGACCTGCGGCAGCGTCGCGCGCGGGAAGCCGGCGAAGTCGGGCGTGACGAACGCGTCGGTCAGCTGCCGCGCACGGTCGGTGCGGAAGTTGAAGAAGATCACCGCGTCGCCGGTGCGCACGCGGCCGCGGTCCGGCGAGCCGATCACCGTCGGCAGCACGAACTCGTCGCCTTCGTTGCGCGCGTAGGCCGCGGCGATCGCCGCCTGCGCGCTCTCGGCGACGAACCCCTGCCCGAGCGTCAGCGCGTCGTAGGCCTTCTGCACGCGATCCCACCGCTTGTCGCGATCCATCGCGTAGTAGCGGCCGATCACCGTGCCGATGCGACCGGTGCCGAACTCCTTCATCCAGTCCTCGACGCGCGCGACGAACGGCTGCGCCGAGCGCGGCGGCGTGTCGCGACCGTCGAGGAACGCGTGCAGCACGACCTGGTCGTCCTTCAGCCCGGCGGCGCGGCACATGCCGAGCAACGCGCGCAGGTGCTGGTCGCTGCTGTGCACGCCGCCGTCGGAGACGAGGCCGAACAGGTGCAGCGTTGTGTCGCGCGACCTCGCGTGGCCGATCGCCGCCTGCAGCGCCTTGTTCTGCTGGAAGCGCCCCTCGCGGATCTCGCGGTCGATGCGCGTGATCTCCTGGTAGACGATGCGGCCGGCGCCGATGTTGAGGTGGCCGACCTCGGAGTTGCCCATCAGCCCGCACGGCAGGCCGACGTCCTCGCCGCTGGCCTGCAGCAGCGTGACCGGCCAGCGTTCGCGGAGCCCGTACCAGAAGCGCGGCGCGGCCTCGCTGAT
>CAYMRG010000572.1:0-3809 GCA_964392555.1 uncultured candidatus Brocadiaceae bacterium | reverse complement strand
GGCGCCAGAGGAACTCCTCGGGCGAGCTGCTGAGCACCGCGGTGCCGCGGCCGTCCTCGACATAGGCGGCGAACGGCGCCGGGCTCTGCTCGCACAGCCGCCAGAACAGCGCGCGCGGGTCACCGTCCCAGGCGGCGGTGAACGGCTGCGTCAGGTTGGCCTGGAAGATGTCGCCGGCGCGGATGTGCTCGACGACGGCGGCGACGCGGCGTTCGTAGTCGGCGCGGTCGACGTGCGCGCGCAGCGCGGCGGCGGCCGGCACCGGCGGCGCGGGCGCCGGGCGCGACGGCGGCAGCTCGCGGACGTCGGCGTAGGCAGCGACGTGCAGCACCGGCACGGCGAAGTCGTCGGCGAGGCGCTGCGGCCAGTCCTCGACGTCGCGGCCGAGGTCGAAGCCGAGCCAGCCGGCGACGCGTCGATCGCGGTGCTGCTGCAGGAACGCGGCGAGCGCGGCGAACGCGCCGTGGACGTCGCCGGCGGCGCGGGTCAGCGCGGCGACCGGCCGCGTGCAGACGAAGTTGGGCCCGGCGCCGCCGCTGTGCAGCACCGCGACCGGCTCGCCGCGCGGTGCGTCGAGCAAGGCGGCGAACGGCTCGTCGCTGGCGGGCACCGGCGACGCACCGGACGGCTTCACGGTCAGCCGCGCAGCCAGCTCGGCTTGCGCTTCTCGAGGAAGGCGGCCATGCCTTCCTTCATCTCGGCGGTGCTGCTGACGATGCCGAACAGGTCGGCTTCGAGCTGCAGCCCCTCGGCGAGCGGCATGTGGACGCCGCGGCGCACGGCCTGCTTGGCGAGCGCGACCGCGGTCGGACCGCGCGACACGATCTTCGCGGCGATCGCCTTGCAGCTCGCGAGCAGCTCGCCCGGCGCGAACACGCCGTTGACCAGGCCGATGCGCAGCGCCTCGTCGGCGGTCACCGGATCGCCGGTCAGGATCATCTGCAGCGCGACGCCGCTGCCGACCAGCCGCGGCAGGCGCTGCGTGCCGCCGTAGCCGGGGATGATGCCGAGCGAGACCTCGGGCAGGCCGAGCTTGGCGGTCTGCGCGGCGAAGCGCAGGTCGCAGGCGAGCGCGAGTTCGAGGCCGCCGCCGAACGCGTAGCCGTTGATCGCGGCGATCACCGGCTTGCCCAGGTTCTCGATGCGCAGCGTCAGCGCCTGGCCGGCCTGCGCGTTGTCCTTGCCGTCGAGCACGCCCTGCTTCGCCAGCACGCCGATGTCGGCGCCGGCGACGAACGCCTTCTCACCGGCACCTGTCAGCACGATCGCGCCGACCGCGGCGTCGGCGCCGAGCGCCGCGAACGCCGCGTCGAGCTCGGCGATCGTCTGGCCGTCGAGCGCGTTGAGCTTGGCCGGGCGGTTGACCGAGACGATCGCGAGGTGGCCGTCGCGTTCGATCAGGACGTTCTGCGGGGCGCTCATCGGCTCACTCCTCAGTCGCGCGCTGCTGGCGCGGCCGCAGCTCGATGCCCTGGATCTCGACGCGCTCCTTCGGCTTGCTGCGCTCGCCGCCCGGACCGAACTCGCACTCGATGCTGGCAATCGCGTCGAGCACGTCGAGGCCTTCCTCGACCTTGCCGAACACCGTGTACTGCCCGTCGAGGAAGTCCGCGTGCTCGCTGTGGACGATGAAGAACTGCGAGCCCGCCGAGTTGGGATCGCGCGCGCGCGCCATCGACAGGATGCCGCGCGTGTGCGGGATGTCGTTGAACTCGGCCGGCAGGTTGTAGCCGGGGCCGCCGGTGCCGGGCTGGCCCTTGGCGCCCTTCTTCGAGTTCGGGCAGCCGGTCTGGATCATGAAGTTGCGCACGATCCGGTGGACGGCGATGCCGTCGTAGTAACCCTGCTTGGCGAGCTTCAGGAAGCTCTGCACGTGCTTGGGGGCTTGTTCGGGGAAGAACGTCACCACCATCGTGCCCTTGTCGGTCTTGATGGCGGCTTCGATCGTCGCGGGGTCGGTCTGCTCGAGATCCATGGCGCGGGCATCCTGCCGCAAACGGCCGCGGGCCGCGAGCAGAAACAAGCCGACCGGCCCGGCCGCGGCCAGTTGGCGCAGCGCCGGCGGCTACTTCTTGAGAACCGGTAGCACCACGGCGGACTCGACCACGATGTCCTGCAGCGGCGTCTCGCCCTTCGGGCCGCCGCAGGGCACGTTGGCGATGCGGTCGAGCACGTCGGCGCCGGCCTCGAGCTGGCCGAACGAGGTGTACTGCCCGTCGAGCTGCGGCACGTCGCGGTGCATGATGAAGAACTGGCTGCCGGCCGAGTTGATGTCCGTTCCGCGCGCCATCGACAGGATGCCGCGGGTGTGGCGCAGATCGCTGATCTCGGCGTTGATCTTGTAGCCCGGCCCGCCGCTCCCCCACTCGCGGCGGCGGCTCTCCTCCTTGGTGAACGGGTCGCCGCCCTGGATCATGAAGTTGCGCGAGACGCGGTGGATCTTGGTGCCGTCGTAGAAGCCGCTCTTCGCCAGCTTGACGAAGTTCTCGACCGTCGCCGGCGCCTTGTCGGGCCGGAACGCAAGCGTCATGTCGCCGAGGCTCGTGATCAACACGACCTTGGTCTTCGTCAGGTCGAGCTTGGCGATGTCGATCTTGCTGGCGTCGGGGACGACGCGGACCTGCACCTTGACGCCGGCCAGGTCGCGCCAGGCGACGGTGACGACCGCCGTGTCCGCCGCGGGCGGGTTGGGCACGAGCCGGGCGACCGGGAGCTGCAGCGTCCGCTCGATGCGCGTGCCGGCCAGCAGGTGCACCGGGCCGCCGTGCCCTTCTTCACGGATCGCCGGTCCCGGCTTGTCGTCGACGGTCGTGACCAGGTCGGCGCCGGACAGCAGTGCCGCCGGCACCTCGGTGTCGGCGGCGATCTGCAGCACGAGGCGCAGCTCGACCGTGCCGAGCGCGGCCACGGTCGTGCGCGGCGCCTGCAGCGTCGCGACCAGGCCGGGGACCTCCTGCGCGGCGAGCGGCCGCGCCACCAGACCGGTGAACAGCAGGCCGGGGAGCGACAGGGCGGAGAGCAGCAGGCGGTGGATTCGCATCATGGTTCCATCACGGCGAGCCGGGCGACGCAGGTCGCACGCGGCCGGGCAACAACTCCCCGATCGTGCCGCGGCGCCAGCGCTCGAGCACGAGATCTGGCCCGAACCACAGCACGGTGGCGGGAAGTTCCTGGTCCGCGAAGTCGAACTGGAAGCTGCCCGGCACCTCGTCGCGGCCCGACGAGATCGAGAGCCCCCAGCCGGCGGCGTCCTGCCAGTACCACAGCAGCGCCGCACCGTCACCGCGATATTCGAAGACCCGATGCGGCGCGCCGAGCGCATGCAGGCACTTCGTCAGGTCGTCGACACCGGGATGCAGGCCCTCGAGCGCGGCCTCGGCCAGGGGCTCGTCGCGCGATTCGTGCTGGTAGCCGCCGGTGACGCAACCCGCCGCGAGCACGCCGCACAGCGCCACGGCGCGCGCCGGGCGCCGCGTGCGGGCGATCACGGGCCGACTCCCGGCCGGCCGGCGTCGCGGCTCTGGTTGTCGCCGGCCTCGTGCACGTCCTCCCACGGCATCGCGTACTGCGTGCGGTGCGTGCCAAACGACGCGCCGTAGTGCGTCAGCACGTCGTGCTCGTCGAAGAACACCCAGACGCGGTCGCTGCGGGTGTCCTGGTTGCCGAAGTTGACCACCAGCAGGAACAGCACCGCGGACTTCGCGGTGGTCGCGTCGTAGCGGTAGGCGGTGCGCTTGCCGAGCTGCACGACCTCGGTCGGCGCGCCGAGCCGTTCGGTGACCTCGCGCGCGGTGGTCGTGCCGGGCACC
>CAYMRG010000571.1:0-3817 GCA_964392555.1 uncultured candidatus Brocadiaceae bacterium | reverse complement strand
CTGTTGTCTCCAGGGGCGACTACTACTCCCGCTCGCCAACGGCGAATCCGCTCGCGACGCGAGGAAACGCGGGAGTAGTAGATCAGAAGCACTCCATCGGGCTACGGCCGACCCCGACGCATGAACCTGGGTGCGACTCAGGTTGTCGCCGTTGAGCCGCGGCCGCTGCGGCCGTCGGCTCCAACTCAGGCGGGCCTGGCCGCTGGCCTGCACGATTCCTAGTAGGCGTTGACGAAGCTCTTCACGCCGTTGCTGGTCACCGCGCCGAACGCGTTCAGCGTGTTCGGCGCGACCAGCGCGATGCCGATCGCGTAGAGCGTCGTGCCGGGCGGCAACGCCGGCGGGATCCCCAGCGGCGTCGTCTGCGCGGCACCGCCGGCGACCCAGCCGACCGTGTAGTCGAGCCCGCCGACGTGCAGCAGGCAGCCCGGCAGACCCAGCGCGGCCAGCGACGTGCCGGCGAGGTCGCCGGCGAAGCTGAACACCGTCAGGCCGAGGCGCGCGCCGGAACCCGGCGCGTACTCCGGGATGTTCGAGATCGTGTAGCCGACCGTCGTGCCGTTCGTCGCCGTCGACACCGGCGCCGGCGAGGCGGCGATCTGCAGCGGCGTCGGCGCGTAGCAACCGCTGCCGTAGGTGGTGTTCGCGGCCGGCTGCTGCGGCAGGAAGGTGCTCGCGAACGCGCCCTGGCTGGGGTTCCAGTACGAGCCGGTCGGCGTGACCTGACGGTGCCAGGCGCGCACCATGTAGGTGGCGCTGCCGGCCAGCGCGGCCTGGTCGACGAACGACGTGTTCGCGGTCGGGAACAGCGTCAGCCGCGTGAACGGACCGAGCGGCGACGCGGCGCGGTAGACGTGGTAGCCGCCGTCGGCGTCCGGCGACGGCTGCCAGGTGATCAGCGCCTGCGGCCACTGGTCGGTCACCGCGACACCGGTCGCCGGCGTCGCGACGTGCTCGCGCAGCGTCGGATCGCCCATCAGCGCGATGTGCACCTCGCGACTCTCGTTGCCTCCCCAGTAGGTTTCGTTCTGCGTCAGGCGCGTGCAGGCGCCGATCGTCTCGCCCATCGCCATCGGATGGAACGCCCAGTGCGGCCGCCCCGCCCACACCGACGTCAGCGTCCAGCCCGTGCAGAGCGGCGCGCGCAGGAAGCAGTCCGGATAGTCCCAGTCGCCGAACGCGCTGCCGAACAGCATCGTGAAGACGTTGCGGTTGGTGCTGGTGACGAAATCCGCCGTCGTGCCGACGCCCGCGGCGCCACCGTAGGTGCCGCTGCCGCAGCCGTACGACCAGGCACAGCCGCCGCCGCTGGTCGTGTTCAGCGTGGGGAAGTAGTCGCCGGCGAACGTGTTGGCCGGGCCGACCAGCGCCCAGCCGTTGCGCCAGCCCGAGGCCGCGAACACCTCGCTGCCGAGCCAGCCGAAGTTGTCGTCGATCACCGCGCGCTGGTCGACCGCGAACACGCGGTGCCGGTAGTCGTGGTCCTTGTCGAGGTAGTTCTGCAGCAACGTGGTCTCGCTGCCGAACGACGGCATGTTGGCGAAATCGACGCGGCCGACCGCGAACTCGACGTCGCTGGGCAGGATCCACTGGTCGAACTTGCCGTCGCCGGGAACATTGTGGTTCTCCGGCCGCAGCGCGCTGGTGTCGTTGGCCGTCGTGTCGGTCCACGGCCCCTGCAGGTCGCCGTAGTAGACGTCGGCCGGCCAGGCGCCGTAGTGGATCGGCACGTGGCCGTCGGGCGCGAACAGCCCCGAATACGGCACGGGCACGCGACCCAGCAGGAACACCGACTTGATCTGCCCGGGGCTCGCGGCGCTGTCCGCGATGATCAGCGCCTTGACGCTCGTCACCGATGCGGTCGGCGCGACGTCGTGCCGCAGCACCTGCCAGCCATCGCCGACGAGGTCCTGGACCAGCCGGTCGAGGCGCGCACCGAGCGCCGTCGCCTGCGTCGCATCGACCAGCAGGACGAGCTTGCCGCGCCCCTCGAACGCCACCGCGTCGATGCCGCAGGTGACGAACTGGCGCCCGTCGGGCGAACCCGTGCGGCCGATCCAATACTCGTAGCGGACGCCCAGCAGCACGCTGTTGTCGACGTAGCCGGTGGCGTTGCCCGGCAGCAGCGTCCCGCTCGTCCAGTTGGTCGAGAAGGCGTCGCGACGCCGCACCAGCCAGCTGGTCGCGGTCGGATCCTGCGGCCAGCTCATCGTGACCCGCGCCGGCGACGCGGTGACCTGCACCGTCACCGGCACGCCCGCCTGGTCGGCGGTCTGCGCGCGCAGCACCGGTGCGGCCGCCGCCAGCGCGCCGAGGGCCAGCCACGCGGTGCGCGCAGCACCGCAGGATCGGCGGAGTCTGCTCATCCGGCGAACGATACCACGCGGTGGGCACGGCATGCGGGCGCCGCAGGGGGCTCAAGAAGCGCTCGCCGCAGCCCCGTTTCGCCCCTAGCATGGCGTCTTCCCGGCCATTCGCCGGGTTCCAGCCATGCAGCAAGCCCCCCGCCACGATTCCCCGCTCGCCAAGGAAGTCGCCAAGTTCTGCCTCGCGCAGGTCACTACGCCGCAGCAGAAGCGCGATGCGTTCCCCGGTTCGCCGCTGTGGGCCGCCGTCGCCAAGACCGGCACGTCGCTGTGGCTCGATACCGGCGACGTCGACGCCGCGCGCGAGCTGTGGGTGCGGGACTTCGTCGCGCTGACGACCAACAACACGCTGCTCAACAAGGAAGTCCAGAAGGGCATCTACGACCAGCTCGTGCCCGCCGCCGCGGCGCTGCTGCGCAAGGCCGCGCCCGACATGCCGCCGGATCGCCTCGTGCAGGAGATCGCGTTCATCCTCAACGCGGTGCACGGCCTCAAGCTCGTGCGCACGTTCGACGCCGACGTGTCGGTCGAGCTGCACACCGCGTGCGCCGACGACATCGACGCGAGCTACCAGTACGGCAAGCGCTTCGCTGCGATCTGCCCCGACCGCTTCATCGTCAAGGTGCCGCTGACGCCGGCCGGCCTGCTGGCCGCACGCCGCCTGCACGACGACGGCATCCGACTGAACTTCACACTCGGCTTCTCGGCGCGGCAGAACTGGCTGATCGCGTCGCTCGCCAGGCCGACCTGGGTCAACGTCTTCATGGGCCGCATCAACGCGTTCGTCGCCGACAACAAGCTCGGCGACGGCATCAACGCCGGTGAGAAGGCGACGCTGGCGAGCCAGCGCGGCCTGCGGCGGCTGCGCAAGGAGCACAAGCTCGACGTGCGCCAGATCGGCGCTTCGATGCGCAGTGGCCAGCAGATCGAGGACCTGCTCGGCCTCGACGTGTTCACGATGCCGACCGCCGCGGCCAAGGAGTTCCTGAAGAAGAACCCCGCGCCGGCGACCCTGCGCGACCACACCGGCGACGACCCCAAGGTCACGTTCGGCGCCGGCATCGACGCCGCCAAGGCGGGCCTCGACTGCTTCTGGACGATCTCGAAGGCGTTCGAGACCGCCGCCGCCGCCGCCGCGAAGCTCGACCCCAAAACGGCGACCGCCGCCGACGTCGTGAAGACGCTGGCCGCCAACGGCGCCGGGGATCTGTTCCCGAAGTTCACGGCCGACGAGGCGGCGCGCCTGACCAAGGAGGGCAAGATCCCGGTCCACGCCTCGTGGCAGGCGCGCGTCGCCGCGGGCACGGCGAGCTGGGACGGCGTGCTGACGGCCGCAGCACTGGCCAGCTTCACGCAGGATCAGCAGGCGCTCGACGACCGCATCCGCCGGCAGCTCTGAAGGCGGCTCGCCCGGCGGGCGAGCCGCCGTCAGGGTTCGCCAGGCCGCCGCG
>CAYMRG010000570.1:0-3818 GCA_964392555.1 uncultured candidatus Brocadiaceae bacterium | reverse complement strand
GGTTCGAGCGGCGTGGACTACCTCGACTCGACGGCGCTGAAGTACCGCGTGTTCACCGAGGTCTGGGCCGCGCGCACCCTGCTGCTGCCGCCGGACCTGTGCCCGCCGGTCGAGCGCACGTTCTACGGCCTGGTCCACGAGTAGCCGCTTCCGCGAGCTGGCCCGTCCACGAGCAGGCCGCCGCCCGGCCCCGGCTCAGCGGCCCAGCCGGCGATTCTCGGGCAGCGACCAGCGGCGCGTGAACGCCAGCCGGTCGCCGCGGCGGCGCTCCTTGCGGAAGCCGAGCAGGTGGAAGATCTCGGTGACGAACCAGCGCGCGACGCGCGGATCCGCCAGGATCGTTCGCGGGTCGGCCGGATCGCGGCGCACGCCGGGCAGCCAATGGACGATGCGATCGAGCCGCAGGCGCCGCATCACGCGCGCGACCTTCAGCCAGAACGGCCGCACCGGGCGACCGAGGAAGTAGCCATCGTCGCCGAGCGCCTGGTAGAGCGGCAGCAGCACGCAGCCGGCGGCCGGCGCGCGGATCTCGCCGCGGCGATCGGTCGCCAGCAGGTCGCCTCGCGCGATCGGCGCGAAGTTGACGAACCCCGGCGCCATGCGGAACTGGTCCGCGGCGGTGATCGCGTGGCGCTTCGTGATCTCGACGATCGGCGGTGTCGCGGCGACGACGCGCCGCAGGTGCGCGCGGTGCGGCGCGGTGTCGACCGCCGTCGGCGGCAGCAGGCGCAGGTGTTCGAGGACGATCCACAGCACCGCCTCGAGGTTGGCGACCGTGTCGGGGTGTTCGTGGCGACCGCCTTCGACGGCGAGCGCGACCAGGCCGCGCTGCGCGAACCACTCCAGCGACGCGCCGTCGATCGTCTCCTCGATACCGAGCAGGATCGGCACGGTCGTCGCGAGGCCGAGGTTGCGGTTGTCGATCGTGTCGGCGAGACACAGGAACGGCGGGCCATCGGCCGAGCTGGTGTGCAGGTCGACGAACACGACCGGCCCGGCGGCGCTGTGCAGGGTCTGCTCGAAGCACTCCAGCAGCTCGCGCTGTTCGGCGTCCTCGGCGGCGCCCGCCGCGCCACGGGCGAGCATCGCGGCGATCCGCTCCGCCTCCCAGCCGCGGTTGAGATCACGGTCGACGAAGCGCCGACGGGAACGCAGCGCCGCGAGGTTGCCGGCCAGTGCTACGACCCGACCGCGCAGCGGCAGGTCGCGCTCCTGCAGCGTGCCGAGCACGCGCTGCACGGCCAGCACGCCGGCCGCCTCGTTGCCGTGGATGCCGGCGAGCACGAGCAAGGTCGGACCGGGGCGGCCGCAATCCCAGGTGCCGAGTCGGCGGCGCCAGGTCGCGGCAGCCGTCGCGAGATCGGTCATTCGGCCTGGGCCTCGCGCAGGTGCTTCTCGAACAACATCGCCGCGACGCGGATCAGGTCGCGCTCGGTGATGATGCCGACCAGGCGGTTGCCCTGCTCGACGACCGGCAGGCAGCCGACCTTGTGCCGCCGCATCACCTCGATCGCTTCGAGCGTCGGGGTGTTCGGCGTCACGGTGATCGGGTCCTGGCGCATGATGTCCTTGACCGCGACCGGCGTCCGGTGCGTGCCGCGCACGCCCTGGCCCACCAGCCGCAACAGCGTGCGATGCGACACCAGCCCGACCAGCCGACCGTCGTTGTCCTCGACCGGCACGTGGCGGATGTGGCGCCAGTCCATCAGGCTTGCCGCCAGATCGACGACGTCCTCCGGGTGCACCGTGAACAGATCGGTCGTCATGAACTGACCGACCTGGATGTAGTTCTCCTTCCAGCCGTCGAACTCGCCGGTGTCGGCCAGCTCCCAGGTGTGCACCGGATCGCCGGTCTCCTGGCGCACCATCATCGCCCGCACCAGCGCGGTCATGCGCTGGTCCTTGGTGCCTTTCTCGCCCATCGCGGCGAGCGAATCGAGCGTCCACCGCGAACCGGTTCGCCCGCGCTGGACGCGCTCGGCGATGATGCCGAGGTAGCGATCGATGTCGGCGGCGTCGACGTTGGCGTTCTCGAGGCCGGCGCGCGCCATCGGCAGCAGCACCTCGCGGATCAGCTGCGGAGCGGAGTACTCACGGCCGTGGAACCAGGTCAGGTTGGCCTGCAGGCCGAGCCGCGCCGCGGCGACGAAGTTGCCCTTCGCGTCGTCGAACGACATCACCTTCGACACGTCGTCGAACTCGTGCGAGACCGCGGCCATCAGGCCGAAGAAGAACGCGCCGTTGGCGATCTCGTCCGGCACGCTCGGCCCCGACGGGAAGGCGCGCGCCTCGATGCGCAGGTGCGGCTTGCCGTCGCTGATGCCGTAGCAGGCGCGGTTCCAGCGGTAGACGGTGCCGTTGTGCAGCCGCAGCGCGGTCATCGCCGGCACGCCGCCGCGCGTCAGCACGGCCTCGGGATCCTCATCGATATCGGTCGCCAGCACGACGCGGAAGCGCGCGATGTCCTCACGGAAGATCTCGAGCACGGACTCGCGCACCCAGCCGTCGCCGAAGTTGACGCGCGGCCGCCGGCCGCGCTGCTGGTGCGCCGCCGAACGCGCATCGACCGACTGCTGGAACAGCGCGACGCGCGTCTCACGCCACAGCCGGCGGCCGAGCAGCAGCGGCGAATTGGTGGCCGCCGACAGCACCGGCGCCGTGATCGCCTGGGCGACGTTGTAGAGCTTCGCGAACTCGCGCGGGCCGACCTGGAAGTGCACCTGGAAGCTCGTGTTGCACGACTCGAGCATGACGTTGTCGTGCGTCATGTCGAGCTCGTCGACGCCCTTCAGCCGGAACTGGAACTCGCCGCCGCGCAGCTGCGAGATCGCGTTGTTCAGCGCCAGGAAGCGCGGGTTCTGCACCATCGACGGCAGCGTCAGGTCGGAGCGCCGCAACGTCGGCAGGATGCCGGTCAGCACGACTGCGCCGCCCAGGTCGCGCGCCGCACCGCGCGCCCGCTGCAGCAGGTCGAGCAGTTCGCCCTCCATCGTCGACAGGCACTTGCCGCCGAACACCTGCGGATGCAGGTTGCACTCGAGGTTGAACTGCGCCAGCTCGTAGGTGAACTGCGGGTGCGCGAGCTTCTTCATCATCGCGTCGGCGCCGCACCAGGCGCGGCCCGAGCGATCGAGCAGGAACATCTCCTGCTCGGCGCCGATGCGCCGGACGCCGGTCTCGAACCGGTCCTCGTCCAGCATGCGTTCCAGCGCGTGCACGTCGGCCAGGATGGCCTTCATGAACGCGCGCAGTTGGTCGTCGGTGAAGCCGCTGGGAAGGTCGTGTCGGCCCATGCAGGGAGCGAGGTCGGGGGCCGCGGAACCATACCAGAGCCGGGCCGAACGCGCTCGCGAGCGCACCGCCGGCCACCCGGCGCCTCCCCCCTTCGCACTGCGGCCCAGCGCGGCCGCGGCAGCTTGCCGCAGCCCGCGGGCCGTCCCGATCAGCGGACGAAGCCGTTGAACATGATCCGCTTCTCGGGCACCAGCGGGTGGTTCAGCTCGACCACCAGGTCACCCTTCAGCAGGCCAGCCGGCGCGTCGGCGCCGATCTCGAAGCTGACGACCAGGTTCTTGCCGTCCTTGTGCGACGAGACGTGCACGTGCTGTTCGGGAACCGTCAGCTTCTCGAGGCGGAAGCCGTTCATGGCCAGTTCGGTGCCATCGTTGGGCTCGAACACGACCTCGCGGGTCAGCGAGCTGCCCTTGCGCACCAGGCCGAGGGTCAGGAAGCCGCCCGGCTTGACCTCGAGCGGGCCCTGGACGAACGCCATCACACGCACGGTGAACGTGGCCTGGCCGGCGACGTCGGTGAAGAAC
>CAYMRG010000569.1:1788-3828 GCA_964392555.1 uncultured candidatus Brocadiaceae bacterium | reverse complement strand
GAGCAAGCGCGCTAGGTGACCGCCCTGGTGTGGCGGGGCGGGGGGTTTCCCCTAGGCCCGGATTCCCCGCCAACCTCGGCTTGCCCACGTGCGCGTGCCGCGCTCCTATCGCCGGCGAAGGATCCTCGATGACCGATCGCCGCTCGATCGACTGACCCGATGACCAGCCCAACGCCGGTGATCGAGGTCGTCGACCTCGCCAAGACCTACCGCATCTACGGCAACCCCTACCACCGGTTGCTGGAGCGCCTGCCGTGGGTCGAGCGGCGGCTGTACCGCGAGGTGCCCGCGCTGCATGACGTCACGTTCACGGTCGCTCGCGGCGAGTCGATGGGGCTCGTCGGCAGCAATGGCGCCGGCAAGTCGACCTTGCTGAAGGTGCTGAGCGGCACGACCTTCCCGACCGCGGGCCGCTACACGGTGCACGGCCGTGTCACCAGCCTGCTCGAACTGGGCGCCGGCTTCCACCTGGGCTTCTCGGGGCGCGAGAACGTGTTCATGAACGCCGCGCTGCTCGGCTGGTCGCGTCGCGAGGCGAACCGCAAGTTCGGCGAGATCGTCGAATTCAGCGAGCTCGGCGACTTCATCGACGCGCCGGTGCGCACCTACTCCACCGGCATGGCCGCGCGGCTCGGCTTCTCGATCGCGATCGCCAGCGATCCGGAACTGCTGATCATCGACGAGGTGTTCGCCGTCGGCGACTTGCACTTCCGGCGCAAGTGCGTCGAGCGCATCTTCGCCTTCAAGCGCAGCGGCCGGTCGCTGCTGTTCTGTTCGCATTCGCTGTACGACGTCCGTCAGATCTGCGAACGCGCGATCTGGCTGCGGCAGGGGCGCGTCCAGCTGATCGCCGATGCCGTCACGACGACCAACGAATACGCGACCTGGGAGGAGAAGCGTTCGACCGAGGCCGCCGATCCCGTGGCGTTCCGCGCGGCGTCGGCGGTGCCCGCGACCGACGACGGGCCGCGCATCGTCAGCGCGGTGCTCGTCGATCCGGCCACCGGTCAGCGCCGCAACCACTATGCCCCGGGGGACACCGCGGCGGTGCGGGTGCACGTCCGCAATCCGCAGCGCGAACGCCTGATCGTCGCCGTCGGGGCAATGCGCGGCGACGGCACGCTCTGTTTCGCCCACTCGATGCAGTTCGCCGACCTGTCGTTCACGTTCGCCGAGGGCTACGTGACGTTCCGCATCGAGCGCCTGCGGCTGCTGTCCGGCGAGTTCTCCGTGCCGGTGTGGCTGCTCGACGAGCGCGGCGTGCATCGTTTCCAGGAACGCCCGGCCGAACAGAACCTGGTCGTCGCGCATCGCACGAAGGACGTCGGCGTCTACCTGCAGGAGAGCCACTGGTCGTTCGAGCCGCTGGTCGAATGAGCGGCTGGACCTCCGCGCTGGTTCGACTACGATCCGGGCTGCGGGTCGAAGGATGCGATCCGTGCGCGCGCATACCATGGAATGGTCGCCGAAGCGGCAGATGCTGCACCTGTTCTTCCAGGACCTCGAGCCGGGTTCCTGGCCGATGCGGGTGAGCGTCGAGACGACCAACCACTGCAACCTGCGTTGCGCCTATTGCCCGCGGCAGGACTCGGGGCGCGGCTTCGGCTACATGACCGACGAACTGTTCGACGCGCTGGCCCGGCAATGCGTCGATCGCCGCGTCGCCTTCGCCCCGCAGGGCTTCGGCGAACCGTTCCTCGATCCGGCGTTTCCGGCGCGGCTCCGGCGACTCGCCGAGCTGGGCCTGCCGTACGTCGACGTCGTGACGAATGCGACGTTGCTCGACGAGGCCGCCTGCCGCGCGCTGATCGAGGCGCGCGTCTGGCTCGTGACGATCGACCTCGACGGCGCCGACCCGGAGGTGTTCGAGAAGCACCGCACGAACGCCGACTACGACACGGTGATCGCCAACGTGCGCCGGCTGTTCGCGCTGCGCGACGAGCTCGGCAGCGAGCTGCCGCACATCGCCCTGAGTGCGGTGCAGCTGCCCGACGTGCAGACGTCGATGCCCGCGTTCGAGGCGCTCTGGCGGCCGCTGCT
>CAYMRG010000569.1:0-1778 GCA_964392555.1 uncultured candidatus Brocadiaceae bacterium | reverse complement strand
TCCCGGCCCAGCCCGTGACGTGGGCCGGCGACCGGCCGATGCCCGGCAAGCGCGCGGCGACGCGCGACGAGCTGCGGGCGCGGCCGCCGTGCCGGCATCTCTACCACACGCTGCAGATCTACTTCGACGGGCGCGTCTCGCCGTGCACCTACGACCACGCGTGCCGGCTGCAGGTGGGCGACGCCACGCGGCGATCGATCGAGGCGATCTGGCACGGCGACGAGTTGCGGCGCTTGCGCGAGCTGCACGAAAGCGGCCGCTCCGGGGAGATCGACCTGTGTCGCGGTTGCCCCGACCATCTGCCATGACCGCCACGCCGCTGCCGACCCAGGACCTGCTCGTCCGGGACGCCGAACCGGCCGATGCGCCGGCCCTGCTGGCGCTGCACTGCGCCGGTTTCGCTTCGGGCTGGACGATGGCTGCCTGGCGGCATCGCTACGGCCCGGATCCCTGGCGACGGGCACGGATCGTCGGCGCGTTCGACCGCCAGGGCGGCTGCCTCGCGACGTTCGGCGGCGTGCTGCTGCCGTGCCGGCTGGGCGAGGACGCGGCGTGGGTCGTGCGCGGCGGCGACGTGGTCGTCGACAAGCGGCTGCGTGCGACAGCGGCGGGTCCGCGGGTGCTGCTGCGGGTCATCGAGGCGTTCGTCGCCGGCTTCAAGGGGACCGACGTGGCGATGATCTTCGGCTTCCCGGTCGCGGCGCTGACGCGCACCCTGATCGGCCAGTGCCGGTTCGAGGTGATGGGCGACGTGGCGTGGCTGGCGCGCGCCGCCGCCGACTTCGCTCCTGGGCCCGATGCGATCGCGGCGGCGGTCGTCGGCGATCTGCCCGCGGACCTCGCGGCGCTGCTGGCCGTCGACGCGGAGGAATACGGCCACGGCCTGGTGCGCGACCTCGACTACCTCGACTGGCGCTACCGGCGCAGCCCGCTCGGCGAGTATGCCGTCGTCACCGCGCGGGCGGCCGGCGGCGCGCTGCGTGGCGCGGCCATCGTGCGCTGCGACGCGCCGCAGGGGGATGCCGTGATGGTGGTGGAGTGGTTCGTGCCCCGCGACGACGACGACGCGGCTGCCGCGCTGCTGGCACGCATCGCGTCGCTCGGGCGCGCACGCGGACGCAGTCAGGTCGTCACCTGCTGTGCCGGCAGCGATCCGACGTTCCGCACGCTGCAGCTGCGCCACGGCTTCCACGTCACGGTGTCGCCCTACCAGTTCGTGTTCCGGTCCCTGGGCAAGGGGACGGCGGGAACGGTGGTGACCCGGCGCGGTCTGTTCGAGCGTTGGCGCTACAGCGGCGGCGATCTCGATTTCCTGTGAGGACGACATGCAAGCGCAACTGGCCGTGTTCCCCAGTGAACTGTTCGAAGTGGCCCGGACACTGGCGGCCGGTTACGAGACGTTCCGCCGCGAGGTCGCGGCGCTGGCCGACGACGAGTTCCTGCCGTGGCCGGAGACCGCCGCCTACAGCCACGGCTGGCAGGCCTACCCGCTGGTCATGACGACGATGCCGGCCGGCTTCCAGGTCGACTTCCGGCGACACCGCGAACGTTGCCCCGGCGCGTGGCGGCTGCTGCGCGATCCGCGCGTCCTGCTGGCGGGCTTCTCGCGCCTGTTGCCGGGCTGCCACATCTACCTGCACTCGGACCATCCGGCGTTCGACGTGCTGCGCTTCCATATCGGCCTCAGCAACGCCGGTAACGCCGGCATGCGCGTCGGCGGCGTGACGCTCGAGCAGCGGCCCGGCGAGCATTACGTGTTCGACAGCTCGCTGCCGCAC
>CAYMRG010000568.1:0-3838 GCA_964392555.1 uncultured candidatus Brocadiaceae bacterium | reverse complement strand
GGGCTGCGCGCTGGTGCGCTTCCAGGCGCAGAGCGGCGCGTCGACCGCCGACATCTACCCGGTCGTCGACGGCGAGCCGATCACGCTCGACGCGTTGTCGGCGCTGGTGCTCGAGGGCAAGGTCACCGAGGACCAGCGCGACCTGCTGCTGCGCCACCGCGAACAGTTGCTCGAGCGGCTCGAAGAGGTCAACGAGCGCGTCCGCGAGGAGCAGCAGCGCATCGCCGGCGAGCTGCGGGCGATGGACCGGCAGCTCGCCTGGAAGGTGCTGCGCGCGCACGCGAACGAGTTCCAGCGGCGCTGGGCCGAACCGGCGGTCGCCGACTGGCTCGATGCGGCCGGCGAGTTCCTCGAACGCCACCTGCAGCAGTTCGTCGCGCTCGACCTCGAGCACGGCGATGGCGACGAGGACGGCAAGGAAGGCGAGCTGCCGGCGCCGCCGGCCAGCGAGCAGCGCTTCGTCGAGTTCGAGGCGCGCGTCGTCAAGACCTCGGTCAACGACGCCTGTCCGGTCGTGATCGAGACCAACCCGACGTTCGGCAACCTGTTCGGCACGATCAGCGAGCCGCTCGAAGGCGTGCCGCCGGGCCCGCAGCACGTCCACCCGGGCGCGCTGCTGCGCGCCGAGGGCGGCTACCTGGTGCTGCGCTGCATCGACGTGCTGCGCGAGCCCGGCGTCTGGTCGTACTTCAAGCGCACGCTGCAGACCGGCAAGCTCGAGATCCGCGACTTCGACCAGAGCGCCGGCGCGCAGGTCGGCGGGCTGCAGCCCGAGGCGATCCCGCTCGACATCAAGGTCGTGCTGATCGGCGAGCCCGGCGTCTACGAGCAGCTCGCCGCGGAGGACCCGCAGTTCCCGCAGATCTTCAAGATCCACGCCGAGTTCGACGGCACGATCCCGGTCAACAAGGCCAACCTGACGCGCTACGCGGACTACCTGCAGTGGCTCTGCCAGGCCGAGAGGCTGCTGCCGTTCGCGCCCGACGCGATGGCGGCGGTCGCCGAGTACGGGGCGCGCGCCGCGGGCCGGCGCGATCGCCTGATCACGCGCTACAGCGAGCTCGGCGACCTGGCGCGCGAGGCGTCGCACGTCTGCCAGCAGGGCGGCGGCGACCTGGTCGGCCGCGC
The DNA here is from genome assembly GCA_964392555.1 of uncultured candidatus Brocadiaceae bacterium. Classification (GTDB taxonomy): domain Bacteria; phylum Planctomycetota; class UBA1135; order UBA1135; family UBA2386; genus CAYMRG01. The sequence goes on along the minus strand of CAYMRG010000568.1, from coordinate 2,710 downwards.
GCAGGTCGAACAGGCCGTGCAGATGCGGCGGCAGCGCCACGATCTCGCCCAGGAACTCACCGAGCGCGACTACGCCTCGGGCTACATGCGGCTCTCGACCAGCGGCGTCGCGATCGGCCAGATCAATGCGCTGACGGTGCTCGACACCGGCACGATCGAGTTCGGGCGGCCATGCCGCATCACCTGCAATTCCGGCGTCGCCGTCGCCCAGCGCTCGGGGCTCGTCAACATCGAAGGGCTCGCCAACCTGTCGGGACCGATCCACGACAAGGGCGTGATGATCCTCGAGGGTTACCTGCTGCAGGAGTTCGGCAACGATGGCCCGCTGTGCATGCAGGCGACGATCTGCTTCGAGCAGCTCTACAACGGCGTCGAAGGCGATTCGGCGTCGCTGGCGCAGCTGCTCGCGCTGCTCAGCTCGGTCGGCGCCGTGCCGCTCCTGCAGGGTTACGCGATCACCGGCTCGGTGAACCAGAAGGGCGAGGTGCAGGCGGTAGCCGCGGTCAACGAGAAGATCGAGGGGTTCTTCCGCCTGTGCAAGGCGCGCGGCCTGACCGGCGTGCAGGGCGTGGTGCTGCCGCGCGCCAACGCCGGCGACCTGATGCTCGACCGCGACGTCGTCGAGGCGGTCGAACGCGGCGAGTTCGCTGTGCACGCGATCGCGAGCGTCGGTGACGCGATCCGCATCCTGACCGGCAGGAAGCCGAACGAAGTGCTCGCCGCGGTGCGGACGACGCTCGAGCGCTTCCGCGTGCTGGCCGGCAATCGCTGAGCGCGCGGCTCTCAGCCGCCGATCCGCTGGCAGAACCACCAGACGCCGGCCAGGCCGACGCCGATCGAGACCATCGACGGCAGCCGGCGTCCCCAGTGCGTCCGCACACCGATCGCCAGCAGCGGCACGACCACCAGCGCGAACGCGAGCTGTCCGACCTCGACGCCGAGGTTGAACGTGAGCAGCGGCGTGAGCATGCCGGCGCCACCGACGTGCAGGTCGCTGAGCACGCTGGCGAAGCCGAAGCCGTGCACGAGGCCGAAGCCGAACGCGAGCGGCCAGCGATGCGGAGCCCGTTCGCCGCGCTGCAGGAGGTTCGCCGCCGCGACCCAGACGATCGACGCGGCGATCGCACTCTCGACCAGGGCGCCAGGCAGGTGCACCAACCCGAGCGCGGCGGCGGCCAAGGTCACCGAATGCGCGACGGTGAACGCCGTGATCGTCAGCAACACGCGACGCAGGGTGATGCCGGCGACCAGCAGCGCCGCCAGGAACGCGAGGTGATCGAAGCCGGTCAGGATGTGTTCGATGCCGAGCGCGAAGAACCGCGCCCCTTGGGCGAAGCCCGGTGCCAAGGTCATCGCCGCGCTCGGCAGGCGGAACTGGTGCTGGGTCGGACCCAGCAGCGCGTCGGCCAGGATCGCGCCGTCGGCCGCGACGGCGGCCGCATAGCAGCGATGGCCGCGCGCCATGTGGTCCAGCAACGCCAGTCGCAGCACGGCCGTGCCACGGTCGTGATCGCCGGGAGCCGTGGCCGGCGCGAGCGCGAACGACACCGTCAGCTCGACATCGCGATTCGCCGCCAGCGCCGCCGTGAAGCCGACCATGGGCAGGTCGACGCCGTCGACCGCGACCTGCACCGCGGCGGCGACGAGCGCGCGCAGGGACGGCTCGGCCACGGCGAGTTCGTCGGCCGAGAGGCGGCCATCGCGATCGCCGTCGCAAGCGGTCGCGGCGCAGAAATCGGCATTCGCGAACGCGGCCTCGACCAGCCATGCCGCCGGCGTGCGGGTCACGCGCACCGAACTGAGGCCGGGGTCGTGAGCCAGCGCGACGCTGGCGACGGCGAAGGGGGCCAGCAGACGGAGGATGTGCGACAGCATGGGTGGTCCTCGCCGAAGGTGGCGACGCGAGGCTGGGCCGCGGCGCACCGCCGCAGCGTCCCGGCCTCGCTTCGGTGGCTCAGTCGTGCGAGTGCACGCGGCCGTTGTGGGGCGTCGCGGCGTACGGCATCACCTTGTTGTAGGCGATGTCGTTGCCGTCGACGTTGTCGCCAGCCTGCCGGATGATCGGCGGATTGACGCGCAGATCGCTGATCACGGCCGACACGCCGATGTCGTACACGTCGTCGCCGAAGCGCCTGCCGTTGGGCCAGCCGCTGGGCACCATCGTGTTCTGCATGGGGCTGAACACGAGGTCGCCGCCGAAGATCGACAGTCGCGAGAAGCCGGCGTCGTCGGGGTTCGTCGGGTGGTTGGGCCCGCCGCCGGCGAGGCGCACCGGCGCCGTCGACAGATCGCACTTGATCAGGTCCGGGATGAAGATGCCGGCCAGGTCCGTGCGGTTCGTCTCGATGTTCGGGATCGGGCTCTGCGGGAACAGGATCTGGTTGATCAGCCCGGCCAGTTCCGGGTTCATGGCGTAGTTCTGGAAGATCGTCGCGTCCGTCTCCGGCGTCAGCCGGTTGTAGGCGTCCTTGTTGGCGATGGCGACGAAGGCCTCGTTGAACAGCGGGTTGCCGAGCCGACCGACCTGCACGAACGGGCCGTACTGCAACGGGTCCATCACGTCGGTGCGCAGCTCGATGGTCTGCCGGTAGGTGCTGGCGTGCACGCCGACGGTCTGCGTGTCGCCGCCGATCAGCGACACGGGCAGCTGCACGCACATGGTGAGCACGATGAAGCCCTTCTGCGTGTCCTGACCGGGATTGCGCAGCGA
>CAYMRG010000567.1:0-3839 GCA_964392555.1 uncultured candidatus Brocadiaceae bacterium | reverse complement strand
GCCGCTGCGGCGCACCGCGAGTCGCAGGTGGGGCGCGAGGTGCACGGCGTCGACGAACGACACCGCGCCGTGCCGGCGCGCCAGCGCGCACACCTCGGCGACCGGATGGATCGTGCCGCTGAGGTTGCTGGCGGCACCGACCGCGACCAGGCGCGTGCGGGCATCGATCAGGCGTTCGGCCGCGGCGAGGTCGAGCGACGCATCGGGCCGCACCGGGATCCGGCGCACCTCGCTGCCGGCGTCGCGCGCGACGATCGTCCACGGCGTGACGTTCGCGTCGTGGTCGCTGTCGGTCACGACCACCGCCTCGCCGCGGCGCCAGGTGCGCGCCAGCGCGCGGGCGAAGTGGCCCGTCAGCGTCGTCATGTTGGCGCCGAACACGATCTCCTCGGCGTCCTCGCCGCCGACGAACGTGGCGACCGTCGCGCGCGCCGCGGCGACCATCGCGTCGGTCGCGCGCGAGGTCGCGAAGTCGCCGCCGTGGTTGGCGTTGTCGAACAGCAGGTAGCGGCGCATCGCCTCGACGACGCCCAGCGGCACCTGGCTGCCGGCCGGACCGTCGCAGAACACCGTCGGGAGATCGCCGGCGCGACGCAGCAGGCCGGGGAAGTGACGACGGGCCGCGACGACGTCGAGGGGGCGCATCGCCGCAGCGTAGCCGTGGCGCCGCCGTTTGCGGTGCAGGCGGTGGCCGGGCGCGCCCCGCTTCGCGACGACCTGCCGCAGCGCGGTGGTCCCGGGCCGGGTCCGGCGCTACGCTGCTTCGCCCGCCAGTGCAACGCGCGACCGCCGCGCAGGAAGACGCCATGGGACTGTTCCGCAAGAAGAAGCCGGACGAGCCGGCCACCCCCGCCTCGACGCCGCCCGCTGCGACGCCTTCTCCTGGGCCGCAGCCGACGTCGTCGCAGCCGGTGTCCCCGGCAGCCCGGCCGACCGCAGCGGCAGCCCCGGCCGGTGCGGCCGCCGCGCCGGCGGCGGCGTCGCCTACCGAACCCGCCCCGTTCGTCGATGCGACCGATTCGTTCGGCCGGCGCGTGCGCCTGCCGCGCGAGGAATACCGCACCAAGGTGCTGCCCGACCTGGTCAAGCAGCACGGCAACGATCCGGACCGGCTCACCGCCGTGATCCTGCAGGGGGTCCGCGACGGTTTCGCCGCGGACATGCTGGCGGCAGCCAACCGGCTGACGGTCATCGACAAGGAGCCGGAGCGCGCGTTGTCGGTGCTCGGCGTCGTGCAGCGCGACAGCGGCGACCTCGATGGCGCGACGGCGACCCTGCAAGAGCTGCTGCAGAAGCGTCCGCAGTCGACCAGCGCCCGCGTCGGCCTCGCCCTGCTCGCCGAACAGCGCGGCGACGGCGCGCGCGCCGAAGCGTTGCTCGGCGAGGCGATCGGTCTCGACCCCAATCATGCCGACGCCGTGCATGCACTGCTGCAGATGCACCACCGCCGCGGCGGCGACACCGCCTACGTGCAGGAGCTCGAACGGCTCGCCGGCCTGCCCGGCAGCTGGCGACCGCAGCTGTGGCTGGCGCGCTGGCACCTGCAGCACGGTGGCGACGCCGGCCGCGACCGGGCGCTGGCGATCTACCGCGACGTGCTGACCCGCGCCGGCGACCAGTCCGACGCGTTGGTGATGGCCGCCAACGACCTCGTGCAGGCGCAGCAGCACGCGCTGGTCGAGGAGCTGGTGGCGAAGCGCTTCCAGGCCGGGCGACACCATCCGCACGCCGGCCTCGCGCTGCTGCACCACTACGTCCAGGCCAAGAACGAGGTCGCCGGCGCCGAGCTGCTGCACCTGATGCACCTGCACTACGGCCACATGATCGGCGACCAGCTGCAGCCGTTCACCGCCGAGTTCGATCGCCTGCGGCTCGCCAAGCTGCCGGCGCCGGCGCCGCTGCCGCCGAACCCGCGGATCGGTCTCTACCGCCTCGACCGTCCGAGCTGGTTCGCCGGCTTCGAGGATCCACAGTGGGTGCTGCAGCGGAAGGGCGGCGACGCACGCAACGTGATGTTCATGGCGCTCGCCGTCGACGGCCAGCCGCAGTTGCCGGCCGGCCGCGAGGACGAACTCGGTCGACTGACGCGCGGCCTGCCGCTGTGGCTCGCCGAGCAGGTCTGGCTCGGCACGCCGCACCGCGGCATGGCGGCGCTGCCGATGGCCGAGCACGGCGGCTGGGCGCTGATGGGGCGGCCGTGGCCCGAGGACCAGCTGCTGCAGCAGATTCCCGAAGGCGAACGCGCGCAGACGATCCTCGTCACCGGCGTGCTGCGCGTCGACGGCGACAAGCGCCGCATCGACCTGTGGGCCTATGACGGCGCCACCAGCCAGCGCATCGGCCACGCCGCCGCCGAAGGCTCGGTCCAGGAGATCGGCAAGCTGATGCTGCAGCTGCTGGCGGAGCTGTGGCCCGCGCTCGGCGGCCCGGCCGGCCACAAGCCGCCGGTCGGCGACGAGAGCTACTGGCACCGCTACATGGAAGGCCTCGCGCAGCACGCGGCGCTGGTCGTCACGCTCGCCGGCGGCATGCCGAAGGAGCGGCTCTACGGCGAGCGCTACGTCGCGCAGTGGCTGCAGCACACGGCGGTGCAGGACTCGCGCTGGCAGCCGGGCTTCTGGCTCTACGCATCGAGCCTGTGCATCCTGCACCAGCTCGGCTCCAAGGTGCCGAAGGAGCACGCGCGGATGGTCGCCGAGATCTTCCGCCAGTCGCCGGCGAACAGCCCGTTCGCGCGGCTCGCGGTGCGCCCGCTGCGCGCCGTCGGCCTCGATGCGCACTGGCAGGCGCGCCGCGCCGAGATCGTCGCCGGCACCGGCAACGACCCGGCCTACCTGGCGTGGCTGCAGCGCGCAGAAGCGGCGAGGTAGCGCCGCGCGCGAGGCGCGCCGCGCTCAGCGCGGCTCGAGGCCGAGGGCGTATTCGATCTCCCGGAAGCCGGCGCATCGGCACGCGTCGGCGGCGCGCATCACGTCCTCGTAGGTCGTGCCCGTATAGCCACTGACGATGCTCTGCATTGGTTCGAGGGGGCCGTCGATCCGTCGATGGACCTGCTGACCCGGATCGCAGGCGATCCGCCGAAGCTCTGCGACGGCCGTGTCGAGGTCGTCGAACGAACGCCCCGCGATCCGCCAGGCCACGCGATGGCCGGTGAGCAGGCTGCGCGGTCTGCGGCCGTCGGGGGTGAATGGCGTGTGCCGGCGGTCCGGTGCGCTCGTGCCGGCGGCGAGGAGTTGGACGTCGACCAGCAGCGGTTGGGGCGGTTCCCAGTGCGAATTGCCACCGTCGTCACGCGGCAGGAACGCGTCAACCTTCGCCTCCAGCACGCGGAAGTCGATCGCGGCGAAGAACACGATCATCAGGAACACCACGTCGACCATTGCCGTGGAGTCGAAGCGCGGGGCGGTGGCGACGTCGTCGATGGCGAGGGCAGCGTCGGGCATGCCGGGCCAACGCGTGGTCCGGCGCGCCGGTTCACGCGGTCACGCGCCAGCACCACCGCACAGCGCCTTCAGCATCGCGACCACCGGCCGCGCGCTGGGCCGGCCGTGCTGCCAGTCGCCGTCCTCGCAGCCGCTGCCGCCGATGTCGATGTGCGTGTAGGGCAGCGGCACCGCGCTGTCGTTGCCGTGCTTGTGCAGGCCGCTGGCGAGGCACAGGAACGCCATCGGGAACTGGTGGCCGCGCGCGGTCGCCGAGCTCGGCGCGTTGTTGCACGACAGCACGTCGTCGGCCTTGGTGCGCGGCTGCACGAAGTCGAAGTCCTCGCGGCGCAGGCGCGACACCTCGAACGGGTCGCCGCAGCGATCGCCGACCGTCATCAGCGACTGCGCGCTGCC
>CAYMRG010000566.1:0-3842 GCA_964392555.1 uncultured candidatus Brocadiaceae bacterium | reverse complement strand
GTGCTGAAGTTCTTCGTCGCCGGCGTCACGTTCTACGGCATGGCGACGTTCGAGGGCCCGCTGCTCTCGATCAAGTCGGTGTCGGCGCTCGGCCACTACACGGACTGGATCATCGGTCACGTCCACAGCGGTGCGCTCGGCTGGAACGGCTTCATGGCCGCGGGCATGTTCTACTGGCTCGTGCCGAAGCTCTACGGCACCAAGCTGCACAGCAAGGCGATGGCCGACCTCCACTTCTGGATCGGCATCTTCGGCATCCTGCTCTACGTCGCGTCGATGTGGGTCAGCGGCATCTCGCAGGGCCTGATGTGGCGCGCGATCAAGCCGGACGGCGGCCTGCAGTACACCGACTGGAGCGCCATCCTGAACACGCAGCAGATCATGTACATGACGCGCAGCGTGGGCGGCCTGTTCTTCATCGTCGGCTGGCTGATGATGATCTGGAACCTGTTCGCCACGGCCATGTCGGGTCGCGCGACGACCGTCGAGACCGAGGTCACCGTGACGCGCACGGCGCCGGCGGCCGGTGAGCCGTCGACGTTCGGCCTGATCGTCAGCAAGCCGGTCGTCCTGGCCGTCCTGGGCATGGGCGCGGCGACGCTGTTCGCGATGCCGAGCATCGGCCTCGCCGTGCTCGGCTTCGTGCTGCTGGCGGCGATCATCGCGTTCGCGGGCGGCATGCTGTTCCGCTCGACGCACGTCGGGCGCCACACCTGGCACGAGATGGTCGAATCGCGGCCGCTCGCGTTCTCGGTGCTGACGCTGATCGCGGTGGTGGTCGGCGGTCTGTTCGAACTGCTGCCCGGTCTGATCACCGACAAGCACGTGCCGCTGTCGCCGGCCGGCGAGGTCTGTGTCAAGCCGTACACGCCGCTCGAGCTGACCGGTCGCGACATCTACGTCCGCGAGGGCTGCTACGTCTGCCACTCGCAGATGATCCGCCCGTTCCTCGAAGAGCAGAAGCGCTACGGCGCGCCGAGCCGCATCGAGGAGTCGATGTGGGACCACCCGTTCCAATGGGGCAGCAAGCGCACGGGGCCCGACCTCGCGCGCGTCGGCACGAAGTACAACGAGGCCTGGCACTGGAACCACATGGGTGATCCGCGCCAGATGACGCCGGCGTCGATCATGCCGGGTTACCCGTGGATGTACGACGCCAAGGCCGACGTGGCGATCGCGGCCGACAAGATGCGCGTGCTGAAGAAGCTCGGCACGCCCTACACCGATGAGGGGATCGCGAACGCTGCGGCCGACTACCAGTCGCAGGCCGACCAGATCGTCGCGAACCTCGCCACGCAGGGCGCCACCGGCGCCCAGGCGGACACCGAGATCGTCGCGCTGATCGCGTACCTGATGCGGCTCGGCCGCAACCTCGAACCGGCCGCGACCGAGTCGGCCTCTGCAGGAGGCAAGTGATGTTCCGCAACCTGTTCAGCGGGATGACCCCGCAGCTTCCGCTCATCCTCGCCATGGCGATCTTCGGCGCGTTCTTCGTCGCCGTCGTGATCCGCGTCAGCCAGCGGGCCCGCAAGCCCGAGTACGACCGCATGGCGTCCCTGCCTCTCGACCACGACAGCCAACCGGAGTGATCCCATGACCACCGAAGCAACCCGCGGACACACCTACGACGGCATCGAGGAGTTCGACAACCGCCTGCCGAACTGGTGGCTGTGGACTTTCTACCTCGCCATCATCTTCTCGGTCGTCTACTGGGTGCACTTCCACACGCTGGGCACCGGCGACCTGCCGCGCGCGGCTTTCGCCAGGGAGCAGCAGGCGATCGCCGAGGAGCTGGCGAAGAACCCGGTGACCAACGAGTCGCTGCTGGAGATGGCGAAGAACCCCGCGATGGTCGCGGAAGGCGACAAGCTGTTCCACGATGCGGCCAACCCGGTGCGCTGCGCGTTCTGCCACAAGGACGATGCCAGCGGTCTGGTCGGCCCGAACCTGACGGACGACATGTGGATCTACGGCAACAAGCCGATGGACATCTACACGACGATCCTGAAGGGGCGGCCGGGCGGCATGCCGGCGCACGAAGGGCAGGGCCCGGCCTACGTCCTGAATGCGACGGCCTACGTGTTGACCCTCAAGGGCAAGAACCTGCCCGGCAAGCCGCCGGAGCCGAACGCCAAGAAGGAGCAATAAGCGGTCGATACGGGTCGTTGGCCTGCCATGAGCGAGAACGACCCGCAGTCCGCCGGTGCCGGCGGTGAGCCCAAAGCTCCTTCCGGCACCGCTACCCACAAGCCGGTAGTGCAGAAGGGCCGCGCCGTCGTCCGCCGTCCCGACGTCGACACGTTGTTCAGCATCAACCCGGACGGCTCGCGCAACGCGATCCACCCGGCCGACGTCAGCGGCCGCTTCCAGCGGCTCAAGCACGGCCTCTGGTACCTGCTGATCGCGCTCTACCTCGCCGTGCCGTGGCTGCGCATCGACGGCAAGCCGGTGCTTCTGCTCGATCTGCCGGCGCGCCACATCTACCTGCTCGGCCGGACGTTCAACGCGCAGGACTTCTGGTACGCGTTCTTCTTCATCACCGGTCTCGGCTTCTCGCTGTTCGTCGTCGCGGCGCTGTTCGGGCGCATGTGGTGCGGCTACGCGTGCCCGCAGACGGTGTTCCTCGAGGGCGTGTTCCGCCGCATCGAGCGCCTGATCGAAGGTCCCGCCGCCGCGCGCGCCAAGCTCGACAAGGCTCCGGCCGGCCAGAAGTTCGTCCGCCGCGGCATCAAACTGGTCGTGTTCTTCCTGCTCGCCGCGCTGATCACGCACAGCTTCCTCGGCTACTTCATGCCGACCGAGGTGCTGATCGAAGCGATCACTTCGTCGCCGGCGCACCACCCGACGGCGTTCGTCTTCATCCTGGTCGCGACGCTGATCTTGTTCGTCGACTTCACGTGGTTCCGCGAACAGCTCTGCATCGTCATCTGCCCGTACGGCCGCCTCCAGGGCGCGCTCTACGACCCGGACACGATCCTGGTCGGCTACGACCACCGCCGTGGCGAGCCGCGCGGCCCCGCCGGCAAGCACGGCTCCGGCGATTGCGTCGACTGCTACCGCTGCGTCTCGGTCTGCCCGACCGGCATCGACATCCGCAACGGCACGCAGATGGAATGCGTCGGCTGCGCCAACTGCATCGACGCCTGCGACGAGGTCATGGCGAAGCTCGACCGGCCCAAGGGGCTGGTCCGCTACGACAGCCAGCGCGGCTTCGACACCGGTCAGCGGCGCTTCTTCCGCGGCCGCGTCGTCCTCTACGCGGTGCTGCTGCTGCTCGGGCTCGGCGTCATGACGTTCGCGATCACCAAACGGCACCCGTTCGAGGCGAGCCTCGTGCGCGCGCCGGGCAGTGCCTACACGCTCGAAGGCGAACGCGTGCACAACGTGTTCGACCTGCAGCTGATCAACAAGCGGCCGGGCACCCGCACCTTCACGCTCGTGGTGCAGGGCCCCGAGGGTGCCGAGACGATCGTCGCCGGCACCGAGCAGAAGCTCGAGTCGCTCGAGGATCGCCGCATCCCGGTGCACGTCTACCTGCCGCGGAAGGACTTCAAGGCCGGGCTGAAGGCCGAGATCCTGGTGCGCTGCGACGACCCCGAGGGCGAGCTGACGCGCCTCGCGACCGCGCCCCTGCTCGGCCCGCGCGCCGGTTCCCACTGAACCGGCTCGCCCCGCAGGGCGACCCGGTTCAGGGATCTCCAAGGCGCCGCTACGCGGGGAGCCTCATCCGGCTCGCCCAACCCCCCCCCCCCCCCGGCGGCGCCCCCCAATGGCCGGCCCCCCCCCCTCCCAGTGCGCCGATTTAGTCGTCCTGCAAGGAGGGCGGCCCCAAGCCCGCCGAG
>CAYMRG010000565.1:0-3852 GCA_964392555.1 uncultured candidatus Brocadiaceae bacterium | reverse complement strand
GCCAACGGCGAATCCGCTCGCCACGCGAGGCAACGCGGGAGTAGTAGATCAGGGGACTTTCCCCGTGCGGCGCTGCGGCCGTGTCCTAGAGTTGCCCGCCCCATTCCGCGCCGCTCCCCGTCGCGGCGCTCGACAACCGAGAGGAACCCTCATGGCCATCGAACTGCCCCCGCTGCCCTACGCGCTCGACGCGCTCGCCCCGCACATCAACGCCCAGACGCTGTCGATCCACCACGGCAAGCACCACCAGGCGTACGTCACCAACGGCAACAAGCTGATCGAAGGCACCGAGTTCGCCAAGATGTCGCTGGTCGACATCGTCAAGGCGACCGCGGGCAAGGCCGAAAAGGCCGGCATCTTCAACAACGCCGCGCAGGTCTGGAACCACACGTTCTACTGGCAGTCGATGAAGCCGAAGGGCGGTGGCAAGCCGACCGGCGCGATCGCGCAGAAGATCGACGCCGACCTCGGCGGCTACGACAAGTTCGTCGAGCTGTTCAGCCAGGCCGGCGCGACGCAGTTCGGCAGCGGCTGGGCGTGGCTGTGCCTGAAGGACGGCAAGCTGATGGTCACCAAGACGCCGAACGCCGAGACGCCGCTGACGCAGGCCGGCGTCAAGCCGCTGCTGACGATGGACGTCTGGGAGCACGCCTACTACCTCGACTTCCAGAACCGCCGCCCCGACTACATCAAGACGTTCCTCGACCACCTGGTCAACTGGGACTTCGCCAACGCGAACCTCGCGAAGCCCTGAGCCGCGGCGACGCGGCTCCCGTCGAACGCCACCCCTGTGACCTCGCACCGCCGGCGCAAGCAGAAGGCCCGTTCGATGGGGCTCACCGACGCCGAGCTGAAGCTCTGTGAGCTGCTCGGCGAGGTGCTCGAACTGCTGCGCTGGAACCAGGTGCTCGGCTACAGCAACCAGTACCTGCTGCACGAGAAGCTCGGCATCGCGCCCGACGAACGGCGCGCGGTCATGCAGGCCGCGGCCGGCGCCGTCGAGCAGGATGGCCGCGTCCAGGACTGGGGGCGGCGCCTGATCGAGATCCAGGACGCCCTGCAGCGCATCCAGAAGCGGCTGGAGTCGCAGGCGCCGGCGGGCGCCGATCCGGTGATCGATGGCCTGGATGGCGCGGAGGCCGGCGATGGCGGCTGATCGCGCGACGCCGATCAGCGGCTGCGTGATCTGCTACCAGGAGGCCGACCGGATCGCCGACTGCGTGCGTTCGCTCGCGTTCTGCGACGAGGTCGTGGTCGTCGACAGCGGCAGCACCGACGGCACGCCGGCGATCGCGGCGCAGCTCGGCGCGCGCGTGGTCCACAACGCGCCGTTCCCCGGTCACCGCGAGCAGAAGCAGTTCGCGATCGAGCAGGCGCGACACCCGCACGTGTTCTGCCTCGACGCCGACGAGCGGTGCACGCCGGAGCTGGCGGCCAGGGTGCGCGAGCTGGCGCAGCGCGGCCTCGCCGCCGACGCCTACGAGATGCCGCGGTTGAACCACTACCTCGGTCGGATCTCGCGGCACGGCTTGTTCGTGCCCGATCGCAAGGTGCGGCTGTTCGATCGGCGCCGCGCGCGCTGGGGCGGGCGCAACCCGCACGACCGCGTCGAACTCGCGCCGGGCGCGTCCTGCGAACGGCTGGCCGAAGGCATCGAGCACCTCAGCTACCGCGACTTCCGGCACCACCTGCGCACGATCGATTCGTTCACGCGGATCGCGGCCCAGGCGCTGCACGACGAAGGGCGGCGCGTCAACCCGTTCGACCTGCTGGTGCGGCCGCCGGCGGTGTTCGTCAAGAGCCTGCTGCTCAAGTTCGGCTTCCTCGACGGCTGGCGCGGCTTCGTCATCGCCGCGATGGCGGCGTGGACCGACGCGAAGAAGTACTGGCGGCTGTGGCGGCTCGGCCGCGCGCGAGGTGCCGCATGAACGTCGCCGACGCGCGCATCCTGCACCTGTTCGCCAACTACAAGTGGACCGGTCCGGCCGATCCGGCGATCCGCGCGGCGGTGCGGTTGCGCGCGCTCGGGCTCGACGTCGTGTTCGCGCAGACGACGTGGTTGCACCGCGGCGGCGAGCACCGCGTCGCCGAGGAGCTGTGGCACGTGCGCATGCCGGTCGTCACGGGGCTCGAGCTGCGCAAGCACATCCACCTCGGTTCGCTGCGGCGCGACGTCAAGGCGCTGCGCGCGCTGCTGGCGCGCGACCGCTACGGCGTCGTCCACTGCCACCAGCCGGCCGACCACCTGGTCGCGGCGATCGCGTGCCGGCGCCTCGCGGCGCCGCCGGTGCTGGTGCGTTCGCTCTACGACCCCGAGGCGCCGCAGGGCGGCTGGCGCGAGCGCTACGCGTTCCGCAAGACGGCGGCGGTGATCGCGCCGACCGAGGTCGCCGCGGCCGGCGTCCGCGAACGCTTCGCCGTGCCGGCCGATCGCGTGCTCGTGCAGGAGCCGGTCACCGAACCGCGCGCCGTCGCGGGCCCGGACCTGCGCGCGGCATGGGGGATCGGCGCGGGCGAGGTGCTGATCGGCATCACGGCGCGGATCCAGCCGCACCGTCGCTTCGACCTGCTGTGGCAGGTCGCGCGAGCCGTCGTCGACCGCGCGCCGAACGCGCGCTTCGTGTTGCTCGGTCGCGGCAACGAGACCGACACGCGCGAGCTCGTCACCGCGCCGGTCGCGGCCGCGGGGCTGCGCGACCACGTCGTGCTGCCCGGCTACCAGAAGGGCGCGGCGTATGCCGCGGCGCTGCGCTCGCTCGATGCGTTCCTGTTCCTGGTGCCCGGCAGCGACGGCACCTGCCGCGCGGTCTGCGACGCGATGGCCGTCGGCCTGCCGGTGGTCGCGACCGACCGCGGCATCCTGCCGGAGCTGCTGGCGAGCCGGCGCGCTGGCGAAGTGCCGGGCTTCGTCTGCGCCGAAGCCGTCGAACCGCTCGCCGCGGCGCTGCTGCGGCTGGTCGCGGCGGCGACGCTGCGGCGCACGATGGGCGACGCGGCGCGCCGGCGCGCCGAACTCGACATGGACCCGGTCGCCGCGGCGCGGCGCACGCGCGACCTCTACCAGCGGCTGCTCGACGAACGGCCGCGGCGGGCGCCGTGACGGGCGACGCGCTCTCGGCGGCCGACCAGGCGGTGCTGGACCGCTGGTGGCAGACCTTCGTCGCGACCGGGCGCCTGCCGGCCGACCTCGCGCTCGTGCAGGGCCGCCTGGTCCGCGCCGTGCACCGCGGTGCGCTCCCGTCGGGCGAGGTGTTCGTCAAGGTGATGACGTTCCCGCGGGCGAAGGACCGCCTTCGCTACGCCTGCCGCGCGCTGCCGGCGGAGCACGAAGCGCGCCTGCTGCGGGCCGCCGCGGCCGCCGGCGTGGCGTGCCCCGCGGTGGTGGCCGTGCGCACCGGCCGGCGCGCAGGGCTGCCGTCGCGGTCGCTGCTGGTGCTCCGCGCGCTGCCCGTCGCCGCCATCCAGGGCGAGCCGGGCGAGCGCCTCGCCGAGGCCGCGGCGGTCGCCGTTCGCCTGCTGGCGGCCGGCATCGAGCATCGTGACCTCCACGACGGCAACTTCGTGCGCCTCGCCGACGGCACGCTCGCCGTCCTCGACCTGCAGTCCGCGTCGGTGCGCGGCCGCCCGCGGACCGACCGCGCGGCGCGCGTCGCGGCCGCGGCGCGCCTGGTCCGCGACCTCGATCGCGACGGCGACGAGCGGCTCGCTGCGGCGCTGCAGCAGGGCGGCGAGGTGCCCGTGCGGATCACGACGGGTTAGAGACAGCTTTACTACAGCGTGCTTGCTGTCCAGAACTCGTTGTTAACAGGGTATTGACAAGCGGGCACGCAAGGTGTACGTTCACTGCACACC
>CAYMRG010000564.1:0-3868 GCA_964392555.1 uncultured candidatus Brocadiaceae bacterium | reverse complement strand
CCGGCGGCGCCGGCCGCGGCCACCGGCAGCGATTGGGAACGGTTCTTCGGCCTGACCGTGCTCGGTCGCGTGGGCATCGGTGCGCTGCTGCTGGCCGCCGTCTACTTCGGCCAGCTCGGCTGGGCCATGCTCGGACCGGTCGCGCGGGTCGCGCTCGTCTACCTCGGTGGCGGCGCGCTGATCGGCCTCGGCGCCTGGCTGCGGCCGCGCGTCGCCGCCCGCTACACGGCGCTGCTGTACGCCGGTGGCACGGCGCTGACCTACGTCGGCGGATGCCTGGCGACGATGTACTACGACCTCGTCCCGCCGAGCGCCGCGGTCGCGCTGCTGCTGGCCAGCGCGGCGCTCGGCCAATGGCTCGCGGTGCGCCTGCGGCTCGAGGCGTTCGCCGGCGTCGCGCTCGCCGGTGCCTACGCGGCGCCGGTTCTCGTCGGTGAGCCGTCCACCGAACCGACGCGCTTGTTCGCGCTGCTGCTCGTGCTGCACACCTGGGCCGCGTGGTGCGAGCACCGCTGGCAATGGTGGCGGGCCCGCGCGTTCGCGATCGTCGCGACGCTGGGCCTGGTCTGCGCCTGGTACATGCAAACCGGCGCGTTCGGCAACTGGTCGCTGCTCGGCCACGTGCTCGTCATGGTCACCGCCGTGACCGCGCCCGAACTGCTGCGCGCGTGGCGGAGCGAGCCGCTGTCGCGCCAGCGCCTGGCGTTCGTGCTCCTCACCTGGATCGTCGGCCACGTCGCCGTGCTGAACCTGGCCGGCAACCTCGACGGCCTCTATGGCTTCGGCCCGATCGACGGGGCGGTGCTGGTCGCGCTCGGCGCATGCTACGTGCCGCGCCAGGGTTCGCTCGGGCGCGGGTTCGCTCGGCTCGGCGGCGTGCTGGCGGTGATCGGCACCCTTTGGGCGTGCCAGAATCTGCTGCGCGAACCCCCCGAGCACCTCGCCTGGTGGCGGCTCGCGATGCTGACCGCGGTCGGCGCCGCGCTGCTGGGCGTGCGGCGGTGGACGCAGGTCGGCGAACTGGGCACGGGGCTCGCGGCGTTGTTCGCCGGTGCGTTCTGCGTCGCCTCGAACGAGCCGATGCGGCGTCCGCAGCTGGTGCTCGCGCTGGTGCTGCCGGCCCTGCTCCTGCTGCTCGGCCGGCCGACGTTCGCCGCGATCTTCGCGCTGGTCGTCGGCAGCATCGCCTCGCTGCTGACGCTCGCCGAACCGGGTCTGCCGTTCACGGGGCCGCACGGCGGCTGGACGGTGGCCGCGCTCGCCGTCGCCAGCGGCATCGGCGTCGTCGGGTGCGTGGTCGGTGCGGTGCGCCGTCGCCGCGCCGTGCGGCTGACCGGCGTGGCGCTGCTGATCGCGTTGGCCGCGGAATGGCTCTGGGCGGCGGTGCGGCTGAGCGGCGCCCCGGCGGACGCGCTCGCCATGCCGTTCGTGAACCTGCGCTTCGCGGCGATGTTCGGCATGGTCGCCGCGTGCATCGCCGGGCTGCTGGTCACGCCGCGCGACGACGTGCCGGCGCGCGCGACGCTCGGCGTGCTGGCACTCGCGCTGCTCTACCTCGGTGGCCTGCTCGAGGTCGTGGCCTGGGCAGGCCGGCTGCCGACCGGCTGGGAACGGGTCGTGCCGAGCCTCTACACGCTGGTGTTCGCGGCCGTGCTGCTGACCGTCGGCTTCGTGCGGGATCGCAGCGCGCTGCGCTGGGCAGGCCTGGTCGGTCTGGCCGGCGCGACGGCGAAGGTGCTCGCGTTCGATCTCGCCAACGTCGCCGTGCCCCTGCGCGTGCTCGCGGCCGGCGCGGTCGGTGCGCTGCTCCTGCTCGGCGCGTGGGCGTATGCCCGACTGCGCCGCAGCGACACCGCACCGCGCGCGGGCGCCGATGCCGACGACTCTAGAACGTCGTGATCGGGATCGTCGCCAGCATCTGCGCCGCGCGGGCGCCGGCCTTGGTCTCGCCGGCCGTCTTGACGATCGCGGCCAGCCCCTTCTCGGCGGCTTCGAACTGCTTGTCACGGAGCTGCTTCTCGACCTTCGCCATCTTCTTGTCGGCGGCGAGCTCGGCCTTGCCCGCGTCGGTGGCGAACGTCGCCAGCAGCTGGTCGACCTCGGCGACCCACGTCGCCTGGTCGCCGACCGACTTGCGCAGTTCCTTCGCCGCATCCTCGGCGGCGAGCCAGCGGCCCTGCTCCTGCAGGTTGGTGATCGCCTGCTTCGCGGTGGCGTAGCGGTGATCGACCTCGGCCTGCAGCGTCGTCCGTTCGACGCCATCGGCCAGCGCCGTGACGAGCGCCTGCGCGGCGGCCAGATCGCCGCGGCCGAACAGCGCCGCGCGCACCTTGCGCGCGTCCGCCGTGTCGCCCCAGCCCTTCCTGACCTTCGCCAGCTCGGCATCGATCAGCTCGCTGATCTGCTTCGGCGCGGACAGCGGATTGCCGGCCCACAGCAGCGTGCCGTCGACGCCGATCACGCCGCCGTGCGGCAGGCCGGGCGCAGGTGGCAGCGGCACGCCGACGCCGGTGCAGGCGAACGCGTGGTTGTCGGGGAACGTCCGCCAGAGGAACGCTTGCATCGCGTTCTCCTTGGTCCCGCCGGTTTCGACGAGCAGGGTCACCAGACCCTTGGCCGACAGTTCACGATCGTGACGGATGGCGCTCGGCACGGAGCCGCCGATGCACGCGCCTCAATGCACGCCCCAGCAGTCGATGACGACCGGCTGGCCATAGAAGTCGGCGAGGTTCTGCCGGCCGTCGCCGTTCAGGAACGTCGGGAAGTGCGTGTCGGTGACCTTGTCACCGACCTTGATGTTCTGCGCGGTGAGTGGCAGCGCCAGCGCGAGAACGGCCAGCAGGCTTGTCTTGGACATCGTTGGGGGAGTCTGGGGCTGTCGGGCAGGGACTGTAGCAGAAGGAGCGCGAAACCGCCGTTCCGACCTCACGGCCGGGCGTCCTGCCACAGCCGGATGCCGCCGATCAGCCCGGCGATGTTGTCGATCGTCTGCACGCCGGCGGGCAGTTCGCGCAGCTGGCGGGCGTTGCCGCCGCCGATGAACAGCCGATCGCACTGGGTCAAGGCCTGCATGTTGGCGATCGCCCGCCGCACGCGCTTGCGCCACTTCTTGTCGCCGACGCGCGCGCGCGCGGCCTCGCCGAGCTGTTCGTCGTAGGTCTCGCCGTGGCGGAACGGCTGGTGCGCGATCTCGAGGTGCGGGCAGAGCCGGCCGTCCTGGTAGAGCGCGGTGCCGAAGCCGGTGCCGAGCGTCAGCACCATCTCCAGACCCTTGCCCTGGATCGCGCCGAAGCCCTGCACGTCGGCGTCGTTGGCGACGCGAACCGGTTTGCCGAGCGCTTCGGCCAGCGCCTGCGCCAGCGGGAAGTCGCGCCAGCCGTCGTGGCCGAGGTTCGGCGCGGTCCGCACGCTGCCGTCGCGGACGAAGCCGGGGAAGCCGACGGCGACGCGTTGGTAGGCGGGCAGCGGTGCCACGAGCTGCTGCAGCAGGGCGACGTAGTCGGCGGGCGGTGCGCCGACCGGCGTCGCGACGCGCACGCGTTCGGCGAGCGGCTTCGCCGCGTCGTCGAGGACCGTCGCCTTGAGGTGGCTGCCGCCGATGTCGATCGCGAGCGTGTTCATGTGCGGTTGGCGCTGCGTGGGCTCATCGGCGCGCCTCGGCGTCGAGCACGAGCAGGTCCTCGGCGACGACGACCTCGCCGGCGAACGTCGCCGCCGCCATCGCGCGCAGATCGTGGCCGCGGCATGGCGGGTAGAAGTGCGTCAGCACCAGCAGGCGGGCGCCGGCGCGCGCGGCGTAGCGGCCGGCGAGGCCGGGGGTCAGGTGGCCGTCGAGCTTCTGGCCATCCGGGGTCGCCGCGTCGCAGAC
>CAYMRG010000563.1:0-3872 GCA_964392555.1 uncultured candidatus Brocadiaceae bacterium | reverse complement strand
CAGCCGCCGCAGCCGCCCGCCGGCGTGCCGCCCCAGCAACCGGTGTGGCCGGCGGCGCCGTCGGCGCCGCCGCCGCGCGAATCGCGCGGCGTCGCGTTCTTCGTCGCGATCTTCCTCGGCATCCTGCTGATCGCGTCGGCAGGGTTGAACGTGCTGCTGTTCCTGTTGAGCCTCGGCAGCTTCGCCGGCTCGGGGCTCGGCGGCGGTGACGGCAACTACGCCGAGGTCCACGTCGCCGGCACCCGCGGTGCCAAGCGCAAGGTCCTCAGCGTGCCGATCCACGGCGCGATCGCCGAATCGTCGACGCCGCTGATCGGCGCGGCCGGCGGCACGGTGACCCAGGTCGAGCGTGCGCTGCGGCTGGCGGCCGACGACGAATACCAGGGCGTCGTGCTCGACATCGACTCGCCGGGCGGCGGCGTCACCGATTCCGACGAGATCTACCAGCGCATCCGTCGCTTCCGCCAGGAACACCCCGACAAGCACGTCGTCGCGCTGTTCGGCGACATGGCGGCCTCCGGCGGCTACTACGTCGCCGTCGCCGCCGAACGCATCTTCGCGCGCCGCACGTCGATCACCGGCAGCATCGGCGTGATCATGAGCGCCTGGAACTTCAGCGAGGCGGCGAAGAAGTTCGGCGTCGAGCAGATCGCGATCAAGTCGGACCGCACGCCCTACAAGGACATCCTCTCACCGACGCGGCCGATGACCGGCCCGGAGCAAGCGATGCTGACCGGCATCGTCGACGAGCTCTTCGACCAGTTCGTCAGCGTCGTCGACGAAGGTCGCCAGAACCTCGATCGCGCGCAGGTGCTGGCGCTCGCGACCGGCGCGATCTACACCGCCAACCAGGCGCTGCAGGGGGGGCTCGTCGACGAACTCGGCGATCGCGACGCGGTCGTCACCTGGTTCGAGCGCTCGCTGGGCGGCGACGTCGACATCGTCGAATCGCGGCGCCGCGCCGGGCTCTCGGACCTGCTGTTCGGTGCGCGCGCGACGCCGCCGACCGCCGAGCAGGCGCTCGGTGGTCTGCTCGCGAGCACCACGGGACCACGCTTCCTCTACTTCTGGGAGGGCGGCCGGTGATCGACGCCGGCGCCCCACACTGCACATGCACAACCTGCAACTGACCGAAGACCAGGACCTCATCGTCGACACGGTGCGCAAGTTCGTCGCCGACGTCGTCGCGCCGAAGGCGCAGGAGCACGACGAGCACCGCACGTTCGCGCGCGCCGAGTTCGACGGCCTCGCCGAGCTCGGCGTGTTCGGCCTGTGCGTGGCCGAGGCCAACGGTGGCGCCGGCATGGGCTTCGTGCCGCTGGTCGCGGCGCTCGAGCTGGTCGGCGCGCACAGCGGTTCGCTGGCGGGCCTGTGGATCGCGCAGGTCCAGGCCGCGCTCGCGCTCGAAGCGGCCGGCGGGTCGCTCGACGACCTCGTCGCCGGCAGCAAGGTCGCGACGTTCGTCGGCCCCGAACACGGCGTGAAGCTGGCGAACGGCGCGCTCACCGGTGCCGCCGAACTCGTGCCCGCCGCGGCTGCGGCCGACTTGCTGGTCGTCGCCGCGCGCGACGGCGACAAGCCGGCGCTGGCGATCGTCACCGGCCTCGCCGCGCAGCCGCTGCGCAGCCTCGGCCTCGCGAGCGCGGCACCCGGGCGCGTGACGTTCGGCGGCGGCAAGGTCGAGGTCGTCGCGACCGGCGATGCCGCGAAGCAGGCGATCGCGCGCGCGCAGCTCGCCGCCTGGCTCGGTGTCGCCGCGACCGCGGTGGGCGGGGCCAACGCGTCGGTGCAGGCGGCGAAGAAGCACGCCGGCGAACGCATCGCCTTCGGCAAGCCGCTGCTGGTCCAGGAGGCCGTGCAGCGCAAGCTCGTCGAGTCGCAGCGGCTCGCCGATGCGGCGCGCCAGCTCACCTGGCATGCGGCACGGCTCGCCGATCTCGGCGAGGATGCGACCGACGCGGCGCTGCAGGCTCGGCTGTCGGCGGTCGAGGCCGTCGTTCATGCCAGCGACGAGGCGATCCAGATCCACGGCGGCTTCGGCTACACGGTCGAATACCACGTCGAACGCCACTACCGCGACGGCAAGACCTTCGAGGTCCTCGACGGCGGCGCCGAGGCGCTGCGCCAGCGGCTCGCGGCGCGCCAGTTCGCCTGACGAGTCGGTGCGGCGGAGTGCCGGGCCGCGGCCAGCGCGGATTTCGCAACACCCGGCGCCGGGCGGGCGAACGTTCTCGTGACCCCCGTTCCTCCCGTGCCCATCGCCATGACCTCCCGACTCCTCGCCGCGCTGCTCGCGTTCGTCGCCGCGCCGCTCACCGCCCAGACCTTCGGCAAGGACTGGTTCCCGCATCCCGCGAACTGGACGACCGCGCAAGCGACCTGCGTCCTGAATTGCCCCAACCTCTACCCGCTCACGCCAGGCGTCACGTTCGGCGTGGCCGGCACCGCCAAGGCGCAGCTGCTGGTGCCGGTCGCCGATCTTCCCGCCGTGCCATCGCTGCTGCAGGACATCGCGTTCCTGCCGCTGCTGAACAACGGCGCGTTCGGCGTCTACCACTACGATCGGCTGATCGTCACCCTGGCCCAGACGCCGGCGGCGACGCTGTCGACGACCTTCGCGGCCAACCTGACCGTCAGTCCGGCGGTGGTGCTCGACGTCGCGGACCACTACTGGACGCCGAACGGCCACAGCGATCCGGTGCGCTGGCCCGCCGCGATCGGCATCGACACGCCGTACTTCTTCGACCCGGCGCTCGGCAACCTGGTCATCGACCTCGAGGTACACGGCGGGGCGCAGACCGTGGGCACCGGGTTCTACGGCTTCCTGCGCTCGACGACGCAGACCGTCGCCGCCTTCGGCTGGTCCGGGACGCCGCCGGTGACCGGGGCGGCGCAGACCGCCGGTCTCACCGTGATCGTGATGCGCGATCGCGCCAACTTCGAGGAGATGGGGCGGCCGTGCCTGACGTCGCAGGGGCAGCGGCCGTTCCTGTTCGATCAGACGTTCGGCCAGCCGATCCTCGGCCAGAGCCAGCGCTTCGACCTCGAGGATGGTCTGCCGAATGGACTCGCCGTGCTGGTCGGGGGTCTGGCGCGGCTGCCGTTCGACCTCGGCGCGCTGGGGGCGTCCGGCTGCGTGCTGCACACCACGCCGGATGCGACGCTGGCGGTCGTGCTCGATGCCACCGGCGGAACGACGCAGTCGCTGGCGCTGCCGGCCGCGTCCGCGCTGGTCGGCGTGCGCGCCTGGTTCCAGTTCGCCTTCCACGATCCGGCGGCCAACGCGCTCGGCGTGACGACCTCGAGTTGCGTCCGCCTGTTGCTGGGGTCGAGCTGAACCGGTGCGCGAAGCCGGTGGCGCCGTTGCCTGGCCATCGGACGAGGCTAGAGCCACGTCACGAAGGCACCTCGCGCGGCCCCAAGCGCACCCATGACGCTCACCCCTGTCGCCACCGCGAACGAACTGCTCCGCCGCTACGTGGCGCGGCGTGATCCTGCCGTGCTCGGCGACCTGTTCGTCGCGACCGCACGGCACCTGCTGCGCGCCGCGCTGCGGGTGACACGCGACCGCGTGCTCGCCGAGGACGCGCTGCAGGAGTCGTTCCTCGCGATCTTCCAGGGGCGCGCGCGGTTCGACAGCCGCCGCGAGGCGTTGCCGTGGTTGCGCGCGGTGGTCGCGCAGAAGGCCCGCCAGGCGCTGCGGCGCCGCGCGGTGCGGTGCCGCGGCGAGGTGGTGGGCGGGGACGGCGACTTCGTCGCGGCGCCGCCGCCGGCGCTCGCCGGCGACGAACGCGAACGGCTGCTGCGCGCGATCGGCGAGCTGCCGCCGGCCTACCGCATCGTCGTCGAGCGGCGGTTCCTGCGCGGCGACT
>CAYMRG010000562.1:0-3877 GCA_964392555.1 uncultured candidatus Brocadiaceae bacterium | reverse complement strand
CATGTCCTCGACGACGTTGCGCAGCAGCAGCGCCGCGCCGTGGCACAGCAGGAGCCCCAGCACCGCGCCGAACAGCGACAGCAGCGCCGCTTCGCCGGTGATGATCGCGAGGATCTGGAAGCGCCGCGCCCCGAGCGACCGCATGATCGCGATCTCGCGCCGGCGCTCGTTCATCGTGTTGTAGATCGCCACCGTGATCGAAACGCACGCGACCAGCAGCACCAGCCAGGCGATCACGGTCAGCGCGTCGGCGGCGTTGCCGACCTGCTGCAGGAACTTCGGCACGACCTCGCGCGGCTTGGCGATCTGGCCGTCGGCACGGCGGATGAACGCGTTGCGCAGGATCTGGTCGCCGACCGGATCCTTGGGGTCGAACAGCACCGCCGTCAGGCCGATCTGGTCGCCGGTCACCGGCAGCTTCGCCGCGTCGTCCGGGTTCTTGCCGGGCGGGATCTCGACGACGAACACGCCGCCCTCGTGCCCGCCGATCAGCAGATGCACGCCCAGCGGCAGGAAGATCATCGTGTCGAGCGACGAGTTGGTCGGCGCCAGGATGCCGACGACCTTGCAGGCGGCCTCGGGATGCTCGTGGAACCCGAACTCGCCGCGCTTGCCGTGCACCGGCGTGATCTCGCCACCGAGTTCGAGCTGCAGCGTGCGGGCGACGCGCGCGCCGATCACGCACTGCCGCCAGCCGGGCTGGATCGTGGGCCGTTCGGGCAACGGCGTCTCGGCGGCACGGCGCGCGGTCTCGTACTTCGCGAGCCCCTCGCCGAGCTGCTGCAGCTCCTCGTAGGAGAACGTGAACGACCCGCCCGCCTGGAACTTCAGCGGCTCGCCGCGCCATTCGTACTTCGTGAACATCTCGTCGATCGTCGCGACGACGGGATAGTTGAAGCGGCTGACGCTGTCGCCGCGCGCCTGCGGGATCGCGTAGCGGACCTGGCCGCGGTGGCCGAAGGCGCGGCTGTTGCGCAGGTCGTTGCACGCCTTCAACGGGAACAGCCCCGGCGCGTCGCCGACGTTGAACAGCGTGTTGAGGACGATCTCGAGCTGGCTCGCGTCCTTCGGGCCGAGGATCGCTTGCAGCGCCGAGTAGCCGCCCTCGAAGCGCGCGCGCGTCTGGACGGCCATGATCAGGATCGCCGCGTAGAGCGCGGTGGCGACGACGATCGACGCCGTCGTCAGTACGGTCGCGACGAGGCGGATGCGCAGGTTGCGCAGACTGATCGACCAGAGCCTCATGCGCCACCTCCCGTTCCCGCGGCGGCAGCCGGCGCCAGATCGCTGCGCAGCGACGCGAGGTCGACGGTGCGCTGCATGCGCGTCGCCGAGCCCGGATCGTGCGTCACCATGACGACGGTCTTCTTGCCTTCGGTCGCGAGCTGCAGCAGCAGGTCGAGCACCTGCCCGCCGGTCGCGCGGTCCTGGTTGCCGAGCGGTTCGTCCATCAAGATCAGCTCGGGATCGTTGATCAGCGCGCGGCAGATCGCGACGCGCTGCACCTGACCGATCGACAGCTCGGCCGGCCGGTGGTGCAGGCGGTCGCCGAGGCCGACGCGCGCCAGCAGCGACTCGGCGTGGTCCTTCGCGGCGTGGCCGGCGCCGCGACCGAACAACGCGCCGAGCAGCACGTTCTCGAGCGCGGTGAACGGCTGCAGCAGGTTGAAGGTCTGGTAGACCATGCCGATGTGCCGACCGCGATGGCGGTCGCGCGCGGCCTCGCCGAGCCGGTCGATGCGCTGGCCGACGACCTCGACCTCGCCCTGGTCGGGCCGCAGGATGCCGGCGAGGATGTGCAGCAGCGTGGTCTTGCCGGTGCCCGAACGGCCGATCAGCGCGACCTGCTCGCCGGCCGCGATCTCGAGGTGGTCGACGGCACAGGCGAGCAGGCTGCGCTCGCCCTGTCGGTAGCTCTTGCGGACGTCGCGCAGCTTGATCATGGAGACGGGCGGGTCATGGGGCGAGGTGGCCGGGGCACATGCTACGCAAGGGGCGCCGGGTTCGCGTCATCGCAGCAACCGTTCCGCGGTCCAGGCGAGTTCGCGCGCGAGGCCCGCCGACAGCGATCCGGCGCCCGAAAAGCTCCCGAGCACCGACCAGGTGTAGGTTTCGACCTCGAACAGCGGCCACGGCTGCGGCACGCCGGCGAACGACGCCAACACGCGCTCGACCTCGGCGCGCGTCGAACCGAACGCGCCGGCCTCGTCCCAGTAGACCGGCACGTGGTAGTGCGAGCGCACGCGCCCGCCGGCCGCGAACTCGCCGCGCCGCGCCCGCACCACGTCGAGGTCGAGCGCGCGCGCGCCCGACGCGGCGACCGTCTGGTGCAGGTAGCGCGGTTCGGCGAAGGCGAGCAGCCGGTCGAGCCCGGCCGCGTCGCGCACTTCGAGGCACGACGAGACCTGGATCTTCGGCACCGCGATGCCGCGCGCGCGCAGGTCGGCGAGCGCCGCGACCGCGTCCTCGCCGACCACCGCGAGGTGGCAGAGGTCGACGCAGAGACCGAGGTGCCGCCGCAGGTGCGCTTCGGGCACCGTCGTCCACGCGCCCTCGTCGAACAGCCAGCGCTCGAGGAACGCCGCGCTCGCCGCGACCGTCTCGAGCAGGCAGTCGGGCTCGGGCTCGAGCGCCAGCACGCAGCGCACGCCGGTGCGCGCCTCGAGCGCCGCGAACGCGCTCGCGCAGCGCGCCAGGTTGCGCGCCATCCGCCGCAGGTCGGCGGGCGCCCCGGGCGCGCGGTAGCCGAGCGGCAGCGTCGACAGCGGCAGCTCGCTGCCGGCCGGCACCAGCGACGCGGCGAGCTCGGCGACCTGGCGCGTGTACTGCAGCCGTTCCTCGTCGCCCCAGTCGGGCGCGTAGACCGCGGTCTTGACCACCTCGCCGTGGAAGTCGCCGACCGGGAACACGTTCAACGTCCAGAGCGGCAGGTCGAGTTCGCGCAGCGTCGCGGCCAACCGTTCGCGCGCGGCGGGATCCTGCAGCTCGGCGACCAGCGGCGCCGGCCACCACGCGCCCAGACCGAACGCGCGCCCCGCCGCGCGCGCCGCCGCCGCGACCGGCGCGGTGTGCTCGCGCAACGTCGCCAGGTGGGCGGCGAGGTCGGCCGCCGGATGCACGTTGCCGCAGTAGGTCAGCCGCAGGGAGCCCATCGCACGGTCAACATAACCGCCAGACGGAGCGTGACCGACGTCCGGTTCGCACCTACTTCTGGGCGTCGGCGGTTTGCGGCTATGGCCACGCTGGGCGAAATGCCGATGCCAACCATCCGACGGAGACAGAGCAACCACGATGACCGCACACCAGGTGCCGCCCTCCCACAACGGCGACCCGTCCCACAACGGTGACTCCGACCACGCCGCCCGCATCCTCGCGATCCGGCAGTCCACGTCCTACCGCCAGTCGCACATCGACCCCGACTTCATGGGCCGGGCCGAACTGCGCCCCGTGCGCCTGCAGCTCGAGCTGCTGAAGCCCGAGCTGATCATGCACGACCACGGCGTCGATTCGACGGTCGTCGTGTTCGGCGGCACGCGCGTCATCGAGCGCACCGCGGCCGAGAAGAAGGTCCACGACGCCGAGGCCGAGCTCGCGCGCAAGCCGGGCGACCCGCACCTGCGGCGCCGCGTCACGATCGCGAAGAACGTGCTGAAGAAGGCGCACTACTACGACGAGGCCGTCGCGTTCGCGAAGATCGTCTCGAGCCAGTGCCAGATCGACCACCGCTGCGACTACGTCGTCTGCACCGGCGGCGGCCCGGGCATCATGGAAGCCGCCAACCGCGGCGCGTTCGAGGTCGGCGCGAAGTCGATCGGCCTCAACATCACGCTGCCGTTCGAGCAGGAGCCCAACAGCTACATCACCCCGGAGCTGTGCT
>CAYMRG010000561.1:0-3892 GCA_964392555.1 uncultured candidatus Brocadiaceae bacterium | reverse complement strand
GCCCGCGCACCGCCGCGTCACTGCAACGTGCTGGAGACGCCTTCCGTCGCGCGGAAGTTGCCCAGGCACGGACCGCCGAACAGCACGAACTGCGAGTGGATCGTCGCCCCGATCGCGGCTGGCCCACCCGGCAATGGCAACGGTGCGCGGATGCCGCCGGTGGCCGAGGTCGTGCCGAGGAACGACACCACGCCGAGCGACGGGTCGGGTCCGATCAGGCATGGGCCGCATGGGAAATTGAGCAGCCCGAGCGAGTGGATCACCAGCGTCAGCTCGTTCGCCGCGGCGTCGTGCAGGGCGGCGCCGAAGTTGGCGTTGCCCGCTCGCCCGCACGGCGCGAGCACTTCACCGGCCGTGCAGGCGATGTCGAGCTCGGCGCGCACGCCGTCGTCCGCGCGCAGCAGGCGGAGCGAGATGTCGCCCTGGCCGCTGACCTGGGGCACGTAGACCAGGGCGCCGTCGTTGGGTGAGGTCAGGCTCGGGCCGAACGCGCGCGAGCAGATGCCGACACCGGTGTCGTTGCCGGCTGTGTCGACGACGAGCGATCCTTCGCAGTCGCTGCCGATCAGCGGATCCACGGACAAGGCGAGGACGTCGTGCCCGGTCGATCCGACCGTGGCGCACGCGACCACCGCGGAGCCTTGGAACATCGCGACGGCGGCGCTGCGCGCGGGCCCGTTCGGTCCCGTGATCGACCGCGTCGTACCGACCGCGACCGGGCCGATGCCGGCCCCGGCGAACGAGAACTGCACCGGGATGCACGCACTGCCGGTGCCGAACACCGGCGACGAAGTGCGGTAGGCGACCAGGAAGTTCTCGCCGTCGCCGTCGGCGGCGCAGGTGGGGGCAAAGGCGTCGTTGGTGCCGGAACCCGCGATCGCGAACGACGCCGAGCGCGGGTTCGCGTCGAGATCGATCACCATGCCGCGCAGCGATTTCTGGGCGAGCTGGTTGGTGACGGTCCAGGCGACGAGCAGGCTTTCGCTCCGATTGTCGCGGGAGATGGTCGGATCGCTGACGGTCGTCAGGATGGTGCCGCTCGCGATCACGTGCGCGGGGAACAGGCTGTTCTGCGCGGCCATGTCGAGGCGCTTCGTCAGGATCTGGTTCGTGGTCACGTCGCGCCAGACACAGACTGCCGCCGGCAGGGCGTTGAGCGTGCCGCCGGCGAGGCAGGGGGATTGCTGTTGGTCGGGGCCGTTCGCGATGTCGGTCGTGTTCTGCAGCACGCCGGTGGACGAAATGAAGCGTGCCTTGACGTCGCCGCCGACATCGAACACCACCAGCCAGGTGGCCGTGGTCGGCGATGCGGCGATCGTGACCTTGCCGGCGGAAGCGGTCGACGTCTCGAGCATCAACAGGCTGCCGGTCACCGTGGCGTTGCTCGTGACGCGTTGGCCGCGCACGTCGTTGTCGGTGGCCGACACGGCGCGCAGCCAGACGACCAGATACGCGTCGATCGGCGCCGGCAGCGGCGCGATGTCCGGCGCGCTGTCGGGCAGCGTGCTGCTGGTGACCACCACCGCGCTCAGCAGGGGATCGACGACGAGCGGCAGCTTCGCGTCGCGCACGAACGCGGCGGGCAGCACGATGTCGAGGTGTTCGCCGTCGATGCGCAGCGTGCCCGAAACCGTGCGACCGTCGGCATCGATGCCGAGCACCTGACCGACTTCGACGCCGCCGACGTCGCCGAACAGGAACTTCAGGCTGCCGGAGCTCTGGGTGGCCAGCGGACGCAGTTCGCTGCGCAGGCGCGAACGCACGACGAGGTCGCCGTCGCCGGGCGGCAACTGCGTGAACACGTAGCTCTGCTTCAGCCCTTCCGGGCGCACTTCGATGCGTTCGACCAGTTGTGGCCGTGCGACGTTCACGACCAGCTCGCCTGGCTCGGCGGTCGCCGGCCCGACTGCCGTCAGCTCGCTGCGCCCGATGTGCGTGACCTGCAGCGCGAACGGCAGGTTGCGCGGGGCGGCGCGGCCGAGCAACGGCGTGAACGCCAGCTCGCCATCGCGAAACGTCGCCTTGTAGTCGTCACCGATCGCGGTCAGCGTGCCGTCCACGACATCGAGCGCGCAGCCGTGGCCGATCGACAGGTCGGCGGGCAGGTCCGCCGGTTTCGTCTGCGCGAAACCGACGGCGGTCAGCAGGAGGAGGGAAAGGAGTGTGCGAAAGCGGGGCAAGGGCGGTTCCTCGTCCCGAGTCAGAGCCTCGCCAGCGATCGAAATTACCTGGCGACGCGAATGGCCGCGCGCGTCGGGTTGCGCCGTATCGGGGTTGCGTCCGGCCGCCGGTCTCAGCGCGTCCTGCGGCCGCAACCAAAGGTTGCGCGGCGCTACGCGCCGCCAGAAGAGGCCGCAGGCACGCTGCAGTCTCCAGGGGCGACTACTGCTCCCGCTCGCCAACGGCGAATCCGCTCGCCACGCGAGCAATCGCGGGAGTAGTAGATCAGGGCAGGCCGATCACACCGCGCATCGAGTTGCTCATCACGGCACCGAACGGATTGACGCCTGGCTCGAGGAGCAGCGCCTGCTGGAAGAACGGGAGGCCGAGGAACGCGCCGCCGGCCGGGATCTGCAGCGTGGCGCGGAGCGTGTTCACGCCCGCCGGCACCATGGTCACCAGCAGGTCGGGCGACACGCGCAGCAGGCAATTGCCCATGCCGAGGAAGGCGAGCGACAGCGGCAACGGTGTCCCGGACGCCGTCTGGTCGTCGAGGCCGGTGGCCAGGACGCCGAGCTGCGATTGGGTGAGGATCACTTCTGCGGTGAATGGCGAACCGGCATATGGCAAGGCCGAGGGACTCGTCATGCGCAGTCGATCGAACACGCTGCCCAGAATCGCGCAGCCGCCGCCGTGAATATGGTAGAGCGCGGGGTTCGCGGCGGTGTAACCGTACATCGGCCCGAACTGTGCCCACGTCAGGATCAACGAGCGCTGCTGGCCCCAGTCCCACACGATCGGGGCGTCGCCGGTGCCAGTCGGCGTCTGGCCGACGAGTTGCCAGGTCGTGCCACCGGCGGGAAGTTCCCAGAGTTCGTCGGTGTCGGTCAACGTCGGCCTCGCGACCGCCACGTAGCGCTGGCGCAGAGGGTCGAAGCCGTAGCGGGCCACCGCGCCGCCGATCGGCGCGCTCGCCACGACGTTCTGCCAGCCGCTCGCCGCGGTCCATTCCCAGACGGCGCCAACCGACGGCGGAAGGCAGCGGCAGGCGCCGAGCACGTTGCGCGCACCGTCATAGACCAGGTCCCATTGGTGTGGCGCGGTCCGTGGCGGGCCGCCGGCAGCGGGGGCGAGCGGTTGCCAGATTGCGCCATTCCACTCGTGCAGCCCTGCGGCGCTGAAGTTGATGATCGTCTGCCGCTGGTCGTGCCAGACCAGGGCATCGCAGTCGGGGAAAGGCACACTCTGGGTCAGCGCCAGCCAGTACGAGCCGAAGTAGCCCCAGGTTTGCAGGATCGAACCAGTGCCAAAGAGGCCGACGGCGACGGTGCGGTCGCGTATCGGGTCGTAGGCGAGCTTCCGAACGAAGAGGGGCAGCAGCGGCGCCGGCTGCCATTGCGTGCCGTCGAAGATGGATCCGCCGTTTCCAGGGTCCTGCATGTGCACCTGGTTGCGCAGCGAGTCGAAGGACCCGACCCAGAACTGGTTGAACGTGTAGGGCACCGTCGGCAGTTGCTGCCAGGTCGTCTGCGCCGTCAGGTTTGCGCCAGCGGCGAGAGCGGCCGCGGCCAGGGTGCGGAACCAGGTCGTGTGCATGATCTCCCGTGCCGGGTGATGGCTTGCGCGGGCTGGCGCGGTCACCAGGGCGGCCCAATCCTAGCCCGCATTTCCCACCACCCACCCCACCCGAGCGCGCCGATTTCGTCGTCCTGCAAGGAAGGCGACCCGAAGC
>CAYMRG010000560.1:0-3899 GCA_964392555.1 uncultured candidatus Brocadiaceae bacterium | reverse complement strand
GGCGCGAAGACCGTCGTCTGGAACGGCCCGATGGGCGTGTTCGAGATGGACGCGTTCTGTCGCGGCACCGAGGCGGTGGCGCAGGCCGTCGCCGCGGCGACCGCGGCCGGCGCGTTCACGGTCGTCGGCGGCGGCGACTCGGTCGCGGCGGCCGAGAAGCTCGGCATCGTCGCCAAGCTGTCGCACGTGTCGACCGGCGGCGGCGCCAGCCTCGAGTTGCTCGAGGGCAAGGTGCTGCCGGGCGTCGCCGCGCTCGGCGGCTGACGCTGCGCGCTGTGCTCAGACGCGCAGCGAGTACTCGAACTGGTTGATGCGCGCGACGGCGTGCCAGAAGTCGTCTTCGACGAAGTGCGGCTCGACCGTGAACTCGCCGTCCTGGCCGGCCTTGCCGGTGCGGACGAGGATCGTGCCGAGTTCGGCGCGCTGCGCGGCGAGGACGTCGGCCGTGGTGTGACCGACCATCCAGCAGCGCTGCAGGTTCAGGTCGAACTCCTGCTGCGCCATCTTGAAGATGCCCGGACCGGGCTTGCGGAACACGCTCTCCTTGCGGAAGCGTCCCTTGCCCTTGGGGTGGTAGGGGCACGAGTAGATCTTCGTGATCTGGATGCCCTCCTGCTGCATGCGCTGCAGGAACGCCTCGCAGAACTTCGTGAAGTCGCGCTCCTTCTGCTCGCCGAACGCGATGTCCTGGCGGCTCGTCGCGACGAACAGGCGGAACTGCCGTGGGTCGATACGGCCGAGCGCGTCGACGGCGCGGTCGAGGAAGGGCACGGTGCCGTCGGCAGCGAGCCGGGCCTGGTCGACGACGACGCCGTCGAGTTCGAAGAACAGGCCCTGCTTGTCGGGGATCTTGGCCATCGGGTGGGAGGGGGTCGTGAGCGGCTGGGGATCGGCCGCCCGTGCCCATGGCATCGACGCGATCGCAGGGTCGCTTGAAAGCTCGGGCGAAATGCCCCGTATCTTGACCGGTTCGACGCAAGCCGGCGCGCGCCGAGGAGCTGCGGGTTGCGTTCTGCTGCAAATGTGAACATCCGGCGAGCCACGTCGACGGGAACCTGCGTAGGGATGGCATACTGCGACGCGCTTCCTCGCCCGCCTCACGCCGCACCTCTTGAGTCCGCGCTCCGACAACGACTTGATGCTCCGGGTCCAGGCCGGCGATCTGGACGCGTTCGCGCAGTTGGTCGAACGGTTCCAGAGCATGGTCTACGGCCTCGCATTGAGCATGTTGCGGCGTCCCGAGGACGCGGAAGAAGCAGCGCAGGACACGTTCCTGAAGCTGTTCCGCGCCCGCGAGGCGTTCGATGGCTCGCGCAGCCTGGAGCCGTGGCTGCTGCGCATCGCCGGCAATGCCTGCCGCGACAAGCTGCGGCGTCGGCGCGTCGGCGAGTTGCCGATCGTCCGGAACGAAGAGCGCGATCCGCTGCTCGACCTCGAGGACGCGCGCGGTGCGCGCGCCGGTGAGCGGCGCCACGTCGACCACACGATCCGCGGTGAGCTCGAGCAGTTGTCGCCCAAGGTGCGCCTGCCGCTCGAGCTGAAGTACCTGCGCGGCCTGACCAACCAGCAGATCGCCGAGGCGCTCGGCGTCTCGGTCAGCAACGTCAAGGTGCAGATCGCGCGCGGCAAGGACATCCTCGCCAGCCGGCTCCAGGAGGTCCGCGAATGAGCGGCGACTGGCAGAACGGGTCGGGCCATAGCGGGTCGGGCCATAGCGGCTCGGGCCATAACGGCTCGGGGTGGGGCGCCGAGGGCGGCGCCGGCGATCGTGGCGACCTGCCGGGCGGTTCGTACGGCGCGCGCGAGCCGCTGCACCAGCCGCCCAACGCGGCCGATCTGGGGCGCGTTCCGCCGAGCGGGCCGATCTGTGCCCGCGTCCGCGGCTGGCTGCGCGACTACGTCGATGGCGACCTGTCGGCAGCGAGCCGGCGGCACGTCGACGAGCACTGCCACGTCTGCCGCGTCTGCGCGGTCGCCCTGGCCCGCGCCGAGCACGAGGTGTTGCGGCTGCGCCGCGCGTTCGAGGGGATCGGTCGCGACGAGCGCGACGCCGGCGAGACGCTGCGCGACGGCTTCGCCGATCGCGTCGTCGACCGGCTGGTTCGCGACGAGACGGTTGGCCTGCCGCGTGAGGTTGGCCTGCCGCAGGACGTTGGCCTGCCGCGGGACGTTGGCCTGTCGAGCGATCTGGTGGAAGGGCGGCTGGTCGAGAGCGGTCTGGTCGAGCGCGCCAGCGAACCCCGGCCGGATCTGGTCGCGCGCGTGGTCGCCGCGGCAGCGCGGGAAGTCGGCGAACGCGATGGCTCCGGGTTCGGCTCCGGCGCCGGCAGGTCCGGTCGCAACCGCGGCGTGCTGACCACGCCATCCGGGCTGCTGGTCGCCTGCACGCTGCTGTTCGCGGCGGTCGTGTCGCTGGCCGTCTGGCTGGACCGAGCCGAAGCCGTTCCGGATCGGCTGCCGCGGCTGGTCGTCACCCAGGCCGAGTTCACCTACGACGAGGACCAGGGGCGCCTCGGGTCCGGCGACGGCATCGGCGAACACGAGACGATCCTGGTCGGTGCCGACGGCAATGCCTCGATCGCCTACAACGACGATTCGCCGCTCAACCAGCCGGCCGCGACGCTGAAGATGAACGGCAGCGGCAAGGTGATGATGGTCGACGGCGCGCCGCTGCTGCTCGGCGGCAACGTCCGCGTCGACACCAACCGACCGGTTTCGGTCGCGGTCGGTGACGGCAGCCGGCTCGACTTCGGCATCGGCGAATACGTGGTCACGGCCGAGGCGCAGATCGGCCCGGACTGGGGCGACTCGGAACAGTACCTGCCGCAGGTTCGCGACCCGTTGTCGAATGCGCCACAAGACCTGCGGGTGCGCGTCGAGGTGGTTTCCGGCGATCCGGCCCACGTCGTGCGCAGCCAAGGTGCCACCGTGGTGGTCAGCGCCGGTAGCGTCGGCGTCTACCAGGGCGGTTCGTTCTTCGAGGTGCAGCCGGCCGGTGGCAGCGGGGGCGGCGAACAGGGCGTCGACGTGCGCGTGCCGGGCAACGAGCCCACGCCGACGCTGGCCGTGATGTCCGGCGACGTGTTCGAGGGCTCCGGGCAGCCGAGCGCCGGCACCGAAGTGCTGATGGCGTTCGCGAGCAACGGCTACACCCAGTACGGGCGCGACTTCACCGGCGCCGACGGCCGCTTCCTGTTCGAGATGCAGGCGCCGCCCGACAGCACGTTCGCGATCGTGCACGCGGTGCCGCCGGCCCTGCGCCTCGACCTCGCGGTCACGGCGCCGGATGCCTACCGGTTGCTGCGTTCGGGTCTCGATGCGCGGATCGAGAACCAGATGATCCTGCCGACGTCGGCACCGCTGATCGGCGTCGTCAAGGATGAGGCTGGCAACGAGCGGCTCGGCGTGCGCGTCGTGCCGTGCTGGATCGACGAACTGTTCGGCAACGTGTTCCCCTGGGTCGGTGGCCAGACGATCACCGACGCCAACGGCCGGTTCACGGTGCGCCGCCTGCCGGCGCAGCTGCCGCACCACCAGTACCTCGCCCTGATGCTGCTGCATCCGGACCTCGATCCGACGATCGTGCCGGTGCCGGTCCGCGGTTCGCTCGCGGCCAACGTCGACCTGCCACCGATCGCGATGAAGATGGTGCGCGGCGTGCGCATGCACGGCCTGACCGCCAACACGACCTACATCCTCTACGAAGAGGTCGAAGGTCTGCCGGCCGGCTCGGCGGCCTGGCAGCGTTCGGTGACGACCGATGCCCAGGGAGCCGCCGCCGCCACTTGGACGCTGCCCGAAGTGGCCGGGACCTATCACGCGCTGGCCAGCATCACCGGCTCGGCGGCGCTCAGGATCGACGCGGTTGCCATTCCCGGGCCGCCCGACTCTCTAGCCCT
>CAYMRG010000559.1:0-3917 GCA_964392555.1 uncultured candidatus Brocadiaceae bacterium | reverse complement strand
CGTGCTCGGCGGGGCGAAGGCCCCGCCTGCGCGCGCTTCGGGTCGCCCTCCTTGCAGGACGACGAAATCGGCGCGCTCGGCGGGGGAGGTTTGTTATGGATGGAGGCTTGCCGCCACAGGAGGTGCAATGAGGTGTCGATCCGCGTGTTGTCTGGTGCGCTATGCCATCGTCGGGTTGGGATTGCTGGCGCCGCAGGCGGTCGCCCAGGACCCCGGATCGGAGCCGCTGCAGAACCTCTGCACGAGCGCCAAGGCGCTGTTGGAGTCGCCGGCCGATCCTCATGCGGTCGCCTGGGGTGCCCATATCGTTGCCGAGCGGCATCTGGAGGATCTGGCACCGGTGCTGCGCGATGCGCTGGCGAACGCCAAGGACGCCACGGGCGTCGCGTGGCGGTTGGCGCGGCTGCACATCGCCGACGCGCTGTGGAACATCCGTGCCGTGGTATCCGACGAGGCCCTGCGCGGGTTGTTCGCAGATGTCTGGACGCGCGCGCCTGCGCTGCTCTTGGCCCTGCAGGACTCCTCGTTCCATGCCGACATGCTCGTCAGCGTCGCTGTCGATCGTGACGGCTTCGAGGATTTCGTCACGCGGGCCGCTGGCGAAGCACTCCTGCAGGATGCAGTCACTGCCAGGCTGCTGGCCAAGGCCCTGGCTGCCGATTGCCGTATCACGGTTCCCATGGCGATCGTGGGGGAACAGGACGGTCATGTGGGCCCGATCGGGCTCTTGCTGCAGGCACCGCGGCAGGTTCAGGCCCCTGCCGGTTTCCCGCCCATGGCCAGGTACGAGATCCGGTGGGGAAAGCCTTCGGTCCGTGCGGTGTGCATCGTTGCCGGTGCCGGCAATTCGATCGTTGCCATGCGCACGCTGGGTGCCTGGCTGGACGAGGCACCGAACGAATTGCGTCACCCGCTCATGAACCTGGATTCGCAGTCGTCGAAGCTGCCGTGCACTCTGTATTGGTTGTCGCGCCTGGCAGCGGACGAGCAGTGGCAATGGCAGGTGGAGGTCATCCATGCCGGATCGTTGGCGAGCGTGACGCAGGACGTGAAGAAGGCGACCGCCGCCGTCCGGGCGCAGACCGAGCGGTTCTTCGCGGTGCTCGTGGCGGAGGGCTGGCTAGCCGCGGACGTGGCGATCGCGACACCCCAGGTGGTGGCCAGGATCATCGATGCCAGGTCGCACCCGACCTTCGACCTCCCCGCGGATCTCGCCGAGATCGTGAAGTAGCGCGCTGCGGTGGATCCCGGCGCGACGATCGCCGGACTGCGCTGGCGCAGCGGCGGGTCGGTGGCGAGGATGGGTTCGTCGGCGGGAGTGCCGACGAGGAAGCCACCCATGGTGAAGATCGCGTCGACGTCGTTCGCGTTGCTGGTTGCCGCCATGCTGCCGGCGCAGCATGAGGGTGCCGCACCCGCGCCGGGCAAGGCCGCCAGGCCCAAGTCGGCGGCGCGCGCGGCGAAGGCCGGCCTCGCGTCGATCGAGAGCCTGCCGGCGGCCGCGCGCGAACGCTTCACGGCCTTCGCGCGCACGATCGAGCAGGGCCTGCGGCAGGGCGAGTCGGACAAGGTGGTGGCGGCGTGGAACGCCGACGCCATGGTCGAGCGGATCGTGGGGTCGCTGCCGACCGATGCGCTCGAGGATGCGGCGCTGATCGAGCAGATCCGATCCGGTGCCACGGAAGGCATGCAGCAGATGCGTCCGGTACTCGTCGCCCAATGGCAGGGCCCGCACACGACGTTCAAGCGGCTGGTGATCCGCGACGGCGAAGTCGCGGCCCGCTTCCGGACCCTCCAGGAAGGCTCGGGCATGGCCCTGATCGACCTGGTGCTGGCACCGACGACCGACGGGGGCGTGAGCGTCGTCGACATCTACAACCACGCGAACGGCGTCGACGTGGTCGACGTGGTCGCCAAGCAGATCCTGCCCGTGCTCCTGAAGGGACGACGGTCGCTGCTGCAGCGCTGGTTCGGCGGCGATGGTCTCGACAGCGACGACGTCGAGGCGATCGGGATCATGGCGCGCGCCGGCACGCAGGGCGACCCTGCGGCGGTGCTGCGCGCCTACGACGGCCTGCGCGAATCCGCCCGCAAGACCAAGGGGCCGTTCCTGCTGCGCCTGCAGGCCCTGCAGAAGCTCGAGGACGAGGAGGGCTACCGCAAGGCGCTCGCCGAAGGCAAGGTGCTGTTCGGCGACGACCCGTCGTTCCGCTTCGTGCTGGTCGACTACGACTTCCTGCGCGGTGACTACGCCGCGGTGATCGCCGGCATCGACGCGTTCATGGCGGCAGTCGAGCCGGATGCGGCGCTGCTGGCGCTGCAGGCATCGGCCTGCAATGCCGCCGGCGATCCCAAGCGCGGCGTCGGCTACGTGCGCAAGGCGCTCGCGCTGGAACCCGACTGCCGCTTCGCCCTCGAACAGGCGCTCGACGTGCTGCTCGCCGCCGGCGACTGGGCGGCGACGCGCGACTGCATGATCGCGCTCGAGAAGATCGGCGGCTACGTCTTCAAGGATCACATCGATGGCGAAGTGTGGGCCGGATTCCGCGCTGCGCCCGAGTCCGAACCCTGGCGCTGATGCGTCAGCCGATCCGCCGCCGCAACAGGCAGAGCCAGGCGACGCCGGTGCCGAACGCCAGCCAGGCGAGCGGGGCGACGAGCGCGTGGCCGGCAAACGGCCAGATCGCGTCGGCGGCGCCGCGGGCGGTGGCGGCGGCGAAGGCGACCACCGAGTCGTCGCGCAGACCGATCGGCAGGTGGCTGGTCAAGAGCCAGCCGGCGCGGCCGCCGAGCCAGCCGCGGGCGAGTTCGGGACCGAGCACGAACACGAACGCGAGCGCCAGGGCGCGTGTCGGCCGGCGCGTCAGCGTCGAAGCGGCGAAGGCGGTCGCGGCGACGGCGGCCAGCGGCAGCACGAGGTGCCACACCGCGTCGCGCACCGCCGGGCGGACGTCGTCGGCGTAGGCGATCACCTGCCGGTCGCCGTGGCGCGTGACCTCCGTGAGGTCGCCGAAGCCGAACAGGATCGCCGCCGCGCCGAGCGCTGCGACCACCAGCGCGGCCCAGCCCAGCAGCGTCACCGTCAGCAGCGTCGCCAGCTTGGCGAGCACGACGTCGGTGCGCGTCAACGAACGCACCAGTGTGTTGCGCAGCGTGTCCTGCGCGAGGTCGACGGCGGCGATCTGGCTGCCGAGCCACAGCAGGCCGAGGGCGAGCGCCGGCATCGCGGTCTGCAGCGCCAGGGTGGTCGCGTAGAGGCCGCTGCCGGCGTCGGCGCTGAACACGTCGCCGGCGGCGACCGTCGCCAGCGCGCTGCGCACGCGGTCGTGGTAGGCGACGACCTGCCAGGCGGCGATCGCCGCCGGCACCAGCGCCAGCAGCGACCAAGAACGCCCGTGCCGCAGCGTGCGCAGCTCGTGGCCGAACGCGCGACCGAACGCGCCGCCCGGCCCTGCACCGACGGCCGGCGCCGCGGCGGCCACCGCCGGCGCCGGGGTCGCGGCATGGCGCAGTTCGCCGGCGCGCAGGTAGAGCATCTCGAGCGTGACCGGCTCGGGGGTGAAGCGCTCGACGTCGCCGGCCGCCGCCAGCGCCCGCAGCAGCGGCCCGGGCGCGCGATCGCCGAGATCGAAGCGCAGCCGGTCGCGGTCCACCTCCGCGGCGACGCCGTGCGCCTGCAGCGCCGCGTGCAGCGCCGGCAGCGGCGTGCCGACGACGACGTGGCGATGCTGGAGCTGGCGCCGCAGGTCGGCGACGTCGCCCTCGACGACCATGCGGCCCTCGCGCAGCACGCCGATTCGCGTGCACAGCCCTTCGAGCTCGCTGAGCTGGTGGCTCGACAGCAGCACCGCGCGCCGTTCGTCGCGGACCAGTTCCTGCAGCACGCGCCGCAGGTCGGCGATGCCTTCGGGGTCGAG
>CAYMRG010000558.1:0-3928 GCA_964392555.1 uncultured candidatus Brocadiaceae bacterium | reverse complement strand
CGCCGTGGCGCGGATGCTCGGCCGCACGGTCACCAGCGTCGCCAACAAGGCGAACCAGCTCGGCCTGAAGAAGAGTCGCCGGTTGCTGGCCGACATCGGCCGGACCAACGTGGCCGTGCGCTACGGCCGCGAGGCGGCCGACGGCGCGGCCGGCTGATCGCCGCCGGGCTCGGCCGCTGGGGCACTGGCCGCCGGGGCACTGGTCGCCGGGGATCTGGTCGCCGGGGATCTGGCCGATGGGGATCTGGCCGCTGCACGGGGCGATCCGTCCCCCGGCCGGCGCATTTTTCGGCTGGTGGCTCAACTCCGACCAGCCTTCGGGTCGATGCAGCCGTGCGCGTCAGCTGGCTGCGCGACATCACCGAGGATTACCCATGGAAATCGTTGGGAAGAAGAGCCAAGGCCTGTCCGTTACGGCCCTGAAAGACGACAAGACGGTCATCATCTCGTTCAACGACCGCAGCTTGAACTTCTACGTCACCGACTCCCTGAAGGAGTCGTTGAAGGAGACGATCAACAGCAAGATCGAGGACGGGTATCAGCACTTCGTGCTGAATCTGGACAACGTCAAGATCATCGACTCCTGTGGCGTCGGGCTGATCATCGTGGCGAACAACGTCACGTCGTGTCGCAACACGAAGCTCTACCTGAGCAACATCAAGCCCTTCATCATCAAGATCTTCGAGATCATGCGCATCTCGAAGCACCTGTCGATCTTCGATACCGAAGACGACGCGCTGAAGGCGATCAAGGGCGCGAAGTAGTCAGCGGGCCGCACGTCGGTTCCCCGTGGCCGCCTGGCGACGGTCACGTCTCGTCACGCCCATGGTCACCGCCGCCAACATCCTGATCGTCGATTCCGACGAGATCTCGGCGACTCGGCTCCGGGTCCTCGTCGAACAGGGCGGCGGTCGCGCCACGGCGTGCTCGACGCTGGCGGGCGCGCAGCAGGCCCTTGCCTCACGCCGGCATGCGCTGGTCGTGGTCGTGCCGCGCGCCGACGTCGATCCGGCGGCTGTCGTCAGGGCGGCCGACGAGTTCGGCGCGGCGACCGTGCTGGCTGCGGCCGGACCGGTTTCCGCCAGCCATTGCGATGCCGCGTTCGAACTCGGCTGCGTCGGCGTGCTCGCCGCGACCACGGATCCCGCCGACGCCGTGCGCACGCTCGACGCCGCGGCGCGGCGCGGTGCCGCCGCATCGGCGGCGCGTGAAGAGCAGCGGCGGCTGGCGTTCCAGTGCGAGGAGCTGCAACGGCGCTGCGATCAGCAGACCGAGCGGGTCCACGACGTCCAGGAGTCCTTCTTCCTCGATCTGAGCCGGATGATGACCATCATCACCAACATCATGGACGGCATCGTGTTCGTCGACCGGGACGGCAACGTCACGTTGATGAACTCGGTCGCCGAGGATCTGCTCGGCACGAAATCGTTCGTCGCGATCGGCAAGCCACTGGCCGCGCTGCACGGCAGCGCCGAGCTGCTGGACGAGCTGGCGGCGGACCATGCGCGGCTCGAGGGCAAGGAGATCGCGCGCACCATCGAGGTGCATCACAACGAGCAGGATCTGCTCTACATCAAGTGCGTGACCAGCCACGTGCTCGACTACCGGGGGCAGCCGGCCGGCGTGCTGACGGTGCTCAAGGACGTCACCGCCGAGTTCAAGACCGACCAGCTGAAGAACCAGTACCTGTCGATCGTCGCCCACGAGCTGCGCACGCCGCTGACCGGCATCAAGACGTTCGCGACGATGATGGCGAAGGGCTCGCTCGGCGAGCTGTCGGAGCGCCAGCAGCGCGTCTGCGAGTCGATCCGCGAGCAGTCGGTGCGCCTGGAGCACCAGATCGACAAGCTGATCAACCTGGGCAACCTCGAGTCGGCCGACTACGGCCAGGATCGCGAGGTGTTCGGCGTCGGTGAGTTCGCCACCGGCATGCTGGCGCCGTTCGAGCAGCCGGCGCGCGACCGCCACATCGACCTGTCGATGACCGTCGAGGGCGAGGACCGCTGCCTGTTCGCCGACCGCGCCGACCTGCGCCGGGCGTGCCAGGCGCTGATCGAGAACGCGGTCAAGTTCACCCGCGACGGGGGGACCGTACAGGTTCGCATCACCGCCGGGGGCGACGGCTCGGTGCGCTTCGGCGTCCGCGACGATGGCATCGGCATCGACCCGCGCTACCACCGCCGCATCTTCGAGAAGTTCTTCCAGGTCGAGGACCCGTTGACCCGCCACCACGGCGGGGCCGGTCTGGGCCTGTTCGTCGCCAAGGGCATCATCGAAGCCCACGGCAGTCGCATCGAAGTCTCCAGCCAGCTGGGTCAAGGTGCCGATTTCTCCTTTGCGATGCCGGTTCACCGACCGGCGTCGACGACCACCGCGGCCGCCGGCGCTGCGCTCTAGAGCAGGATCCTGACATGCAACGAACCGTTCTGATCATCGAGGACGAGAAGCTGATCATCGTCTCCACGCAGATGGTGCTCGAAGCCGCCGGGTTTCGGGTCGAGTCGGCGACCAACGGCGAGGACGGCATCGCCAAGGCGCGCTCCGAGGCGCCGGACCTGATCCTGCTCGACATCATGATGCCCGGCATCGACGGGTGGGAGACGCTGACGCGCCTCAAGCGCGATCAGGCGACTGCGACCATCCCGGTCGTGATCTTCACGGCGCGCGAGCACACGCGCGGTCACCAGAAGAGCACCGAGATGGGCGCCGCCGACTACTTCCGCAAGCCGTTCGAACCGGACGAGCTGATCGATCTGGTCGAGAAGCACGTCGGCCAGCGCACCTGAGAGGCGCGCGGATCCGCGCCAGGCGACCATGCCGACCGATTCCCTGCTGCAGGGCGGAGTCGCCGCGCTGTGGGCGTTGGCCGGCGCCGCGCGTCGCGGTGACGCGCCGTTGATGCAGGCTGCCGCGGACGTGGTCGTCGCGCTGCTGGCCGCACCGACCGCCGAGCTGGTGTTGCGCGACGAGGGCGACCGCGGCATCGGCCTCGCGGTGAACGGCCGGCCGCTCTCGTTCGGCGCCGGGACGTTCGCGGCCGCGCACGGTCTGGTCGAGCTGCTGCGCGCCCACGGCGTCCACGAGCTCACGTTCGCCCCGGGCATCGGTGCCGCCGATCTCGGCGCCTGGGCCATGGCTTGGGCGCGCGGTGGAATCGGCGAGGGCGCGTTGCCTGCGACCGTGCAGGCGACCGCGCGTGGCGCGGGCGAGCCGGCGCGCTCGCAGGCGGGCACGGGCGCCGAGTCGCGGCTCGGCGCGGTGTTCGTCCAGCACCGCCTGATGACGCACGTCGATCCGTGCAGCCCGGTGCCGCCGGCGATCGCCAAGGCCGTGCTGCAGTCGATCGTCGACCGCTTGCTCGCCGTGCCCGGCGGGCTCGAGCCGCTGATGTTGCTGCAGCAGGATCCCGAGCTGCTTGGGCGCAGCACCAACGTCGCCGTGCTGGCGGTGCTGTTCGCGCGCGTCGCCGGCTGGCCCGATGCGGCGCTGCCGGACCTCGGTGTCGCGGCGCTGCTGCACGACGTCGGCGCGCGGATCGACGTCGATCAGCCGGCGCAGTCCGGCGCGCTCTGGCTGCTGGAGCGGGGGGGCGACGACCTTTGGCTGCGGGCAGCGATCGTCGCTCGACGTTGGCGGGCGACGGGCGACCTGGCCGAGGCCGCCGCCGAGCCGTTGCCGGCCGTGGCCCTGGTGCGCGTCGCCGAACGCGTCGAGCAGGCCAGGCGCGCCGGCGACACGGACCTGTTGCGGCGTTCGCTGGCGGCAGCGGTCACGGCCGGCGAGGTGCCGACCGAATTCGCCGAGCTGGCGCTGGCGGCACTCGGCGCCGACCGCTGATCTACTACTCCCGCGTTTCCTCGCGTGGCGGGCGGATTCGCCATTGGCGAGCGGGAGTAGTAGTCGCCCCTGGAGACTGCAGCGTGCCTGC
>CAYMRG010000557.1:0-3929 GCA_964392555.1 uncultured candidatus Brocadiaceae bacterium | reverse complement strand
ATGTCGAGCAGCGGCACCTGGCAGACGATCGCGCCGAACAGCTCGGGATACGTCGTCAGCATGTTGCCCATCAGCAGGCCGCCGTTGCTGCCGCCCTGCGTGCCGAGGTGCGCCGGGCTGGTGATCTTCTGCGCGATCAGGTCCTTCGCCACCGCGGCGAAGTCCTCGTAGCACTTGTTGCGGTTCTGCTTCAGCGCCGCCTGGTGCCACTTCGGCCCGAATTCGCCGCCGCCGCGGATGTTCGCGACCGCGTAGACGCCGCCGCGCGTCAGCCATTCGCTGCCGACGCCCGCGCTGTAGTTGGGCGTCATCGACACCTCGAAGCCGCCGTAGCCGTAGAGCAGCGTCGGGTTCGAGCCGTCGCGTGGCAGGCCCTTCTTCATGACGAGGAAGTAGGGGATGCGCGTGCCGTCGGCGGAGACCGCCTCGCGCTGCTCGACGGCGAGGTCCTTGGCGTCGAAGAACGACGGCAGTTGCTTCAGCAGCGTGCGCTGCTCCTGGCCGACGGTGCCGAGCCACAGGCTGGTCGGCGTCAGGTAGTCGGTGATCGTCAGGAAGTAGTCGTCGCCCGCCTCGTCGTCGACCGCGCTGACGCCGATCGAGCCGAACTCCGGCAGGCCCTTCATCGCCTCGCGGTGCCACGTGCCGTCGGCGAAGGTCAGCACCTCGACGCGGCTCTTGACGTTGTCGAGCACGTTCACGAGCACGTGGTGCAGCGTGCCCGCGTAGCCGGCGAGCGACCGACGCT
Source organism: uncultured candidatus Brocadiaceae bacterium (assembly GCA_964392555.1). Taxonomy (GTDB): domain Bacteria; phylum Planctomycetota; class UBA1135; order UBA1135; family UBA2386; genus CAYMRG01. Next base: position 3,181 of record CAYMRG010000557.1, on the reverse strand, counting down.
CGGTGGGCGCGAACAGCACGTCGAACTTGCGTTCGCCGGCGAGGAAGGCGTCGGCCTTGCAGGCGAGCAGCGAACCGGCCTGGTACGTGGTGCCGCCGACCTGCCAGTCGTCGCGCAGTTCGAGCAGCAGCCATTCGCGGTGGAAGTTCGCGTTGGCGCTGTCGGGCTTGTCGATCTTGACCGGCTTGCCGTCGCGCAGCAGGAACAGTTCGTTGGTGTAGAACGTCACGCCGCGGTAGACGAGGTCGCGCTCGAAGCCGACCGTCTGGTCGCGCGACGCCTGCAGGAACACGTCCTCGTGCCGGCCTTCGGCGATCGGCGTCGCCGACGACAGGGGCGTGCCGCGGCGCCACAGCTTGGCCACGCGCGGGTAGCCCGACGACGTCAGCGAGCCCGCGCCGAAGTCGGTGGCGACGAACACGCTGTCCCGGTCGCGCCAGGCCACCGTGCTCTTCGCCTCGGGCAGCACGAAGCCATCGGCGACGAACTGCCCGGTCGTGACGTCGAACTCGCGCGTGACGCTGGCGTCGGCGCCGCCGCGCGACAGCGAGATCAGGCAGCGCGTGCAGTCGGGCCGCAGGAAGTGCGCGCCGTGCCAGACCCAGTTCTCGTTCTCCTGCTTGCCGAGCGCATCGAGGTCGAGCACGGTCTCCCACGCCGGTTCGGCCTTGCGGTATTCGGCGAGCGTCGTGCGCCGCCACAGGCCGCGCGGGTGCGTGCCGTCCTGCCAGAAGTTGTAGAAGTGGGGGCCGGCCTTGCCGACGAACGGGATGCGCGCCGTCGAGTCGAGGATCGCCAGCAGCCGTGCGTTGCGCTGCTGGAAGTCCGGGCTCTCGGTCAGGGCCGCCTGGCTGGCGGCGTTGCGCGCGCGCACCCAGTCGAGGGCGCGTTCGCCGCCGACGTCTTCGAGCCAGAGGTAGGGATCTGCGTCGGACATGGTGGGTTGTTGGCAGATGCCGAGCGCGATCGGCAACAGGACGGCCAGGGTGAAGCGGATCATGGGTCGGTGAGGGTTCGAGGCTACTTCCAGCGGCCCCTACGCGCGGTCGCGAAATCCGGCCGGTGTTCGGGGCGGAATCGGCGGGCGGGGGGCGCTACGCTGCCGCCGGCGGTCAGGGCGCATGCTGCGGATACCCATCGAAACGGGCTCCAGGGCCACGGCACCGGCGTGGATCGACGTCGAACTCGATGCCGTCGCGCACAACGTGCGCGCGTTCCTCGGTCTGCTGCCGCCGACGACCGTGCTGGTCGCGATGGTCAAGGCCAATGCCTACGGCCACGGCATCGTCCGCGTCGCGCGCGCGGTGCTGGCCGCCGGCGCGCGCGAGCTGGCGGTCGCGAACGTCGGTGAAGGCGCGGCCCTGCGCGCCGCCGGCGTCACCGCGCCGATCCAGATCGCCGGGCCGATCGCGCCCAACGAGGCCGCCGCGGTGGTCCAGCACGGGTTGTTGCCGAGCGTCGCGACACTCGACGTCGCCGATGCGCTGGCGCGCGCCTCGCGCCGCCACCTGCCGGTGCAGATCGAGGTCGACACCGGCATGACGCGCCACGGCGTCGCGCTCGCCGACCTGGCGGCGTTCGTCGCCGCGATCGAGCGCCGCGGTCGGCTCGCGATCGCCGGGGTCTACACGCACTTCGCCGGCCTCGACGCCGCCGCGGCGCCGGCGATGGCGCGCCAGCTCGTCGCGTTCCTCGACGCGAGCGATGCGGTCGCTTCGCTGCGCGGCGTGCGCCGGCACGCCTGCAACACGCTCGGCGCGCTGCTGCTGCCCGCGGCCCACCTCGACGCCGTGCGGATCGGCGGCGGCCTCTACGGCTTCGACCCGCTCGCCGGCCAGGGTGGCGTGCAGCTGCGGCCGGCGCTGACGCTGAAGGCGCGGCTGCTGGCCGTGCGCGAGGTGCCGGCGGGCACGGCGGTCGGTTACGGCAGCACCTGGGTCTGCCCGCGCCCCAGCCGGCTCGGCCTGCTGGCGCTCGGCTACGCCGACGGCCTTGCGCGCGAGCTGTGGCACGACGCCGACGTGCTGGTCCGCGGCCAGCGCGCCGCGGTGCGTGGCGTCGTCAGCATGAACCAGACGGTCGTCGACGTCACCGACATCGCGGGCGCCGCGCCGGGCGACGAGGTCGTGCTGCTCGGCGCCCAGGGTGATCGGGTCGTGCGCGCCGCCGAACGCGTGCCGCCGGGCGGCTCGGTCTACGAGGTCACGACGCTGCTGCGCCCTGGCCTGCCGCGCCACTATCTCGAGGGCGGTGCCGCGCGGTCGCCCGGCGGATCCGGGCTCGACCTTGCCAGATCGCGGCCCGGCAGCTAGAACGCTCCTCCCCATTTGCCGTCCAGGCGCCATCACGGCGAGCAAGCGGTGGGTGGAGAGGTGACCGAGCGGCTCAAGGAGCTCGCTTGGAAAGCGAGTAAGGCCCAAAAGGCCGTCGGGGGTTCGAATCCCCCCCTCTCCGCCATTTTCGCACGGCTCGCGAAGGTGGGGCTCGCCGGGTCCCGAGCAAGGGGGCGGCGTGAACCTGGTCAGGTCCGGAAGGAAGCAGCCATAAGCGTGCAGCTTCTTGTGCCCGGGGTGCCTGGTGGGTCTCACCTTCGCGGGCCGTGCACCTTCTCCGCGCGACAATTCGGCGCACGGCGTTCGGCGCGCGGCCTTCCGTTGCGGGGGCCGATCCGCGATGCTGCGCGGCATGGCGCAGAAGCGCGACAAGGCAGCGGCCGCCGACGCCCCGTACCAGGTCGTCGCCCGGCGGTTCCGGCCGCAGGTGTTCGACGAGATGGTGGGGCAGGACGAGGTCCTGCAATCGCTGCGCGTCGCCCTGCAGCAGAAGCGCATCCCGCATGCGTTCCTGTTCTCCGGCAGCCGCGGCGTCGGCAAGACCACGTCGGCGCGGATCCTCGCCCGCTGCCTCAACTGCGAGCAGGGGCCGACCGCCACGCCGTGCGGCACCTGCGACCTCTGCCGCTCGATCCTCGACGGCAGCAACCCCGACGTCATCGAGATCGACGCCGCGTCGAACAACAGCGTCGACGACGTGCGCCAGCTGCGCGAGCACGCCGGCTTCGCGACGATGCGCTCGCGCTACCGCGTGTTCATCCTCGACGAGGTGCACATGCTGTCGAAGGGCGCGTTCAACGCGCTGCTGAAGACGCTCGAGGAGCCGCCGCCCGGCGTCGTGTTCGTGC
>CAYMRG010000556.1:0-3939 GCA_964392555.1 uncultured candidatus Brocadiaceae bacterium | reverse complement strand
GGGGTTGATGGCCGCGTCGGTCTGGATGAAGTTCTCGAAGGTGTTGATGCCGAGCCGGTTGCGGCCGGTGGCGCTGACGATGCCCTGCGTCACCGTCTGGCCGACGCCGAACGGGTCGCCGACGGCCAGCACGATGTCGCCGATCTGCACCGAGGCCGGATCGGCGAAGGTGATGGGCTGCAGGCCTTTGGCGTCGATGCGCAGCACCGCGAGGTCGGTCTCCGGGTCGGTGCCGACGACCCGGGCCTCGGCCACCTTGCCGCCGGGCAGCATCACGGCGATCTCGTCGGCGCCCTCGACGACGTGGTTGTTGGTCAGGATGAAACCCTGGGCGGCCACGATCACGCCCGAGCCGAGGCTGGCCTGGCCCAGCGCGGCCTCCTCGTCGGAACCGCCATAGGGCCGCAGCCGGCCGGGCAGTTGCCGTGGCGGTGCCTTGCGCGTGTAGACGTTGACGACCGAGGCCGAGGCCTTCGCCGCCGCAGCGCGGAAGCCCCCCTCGAGCCGTGCCACGGCAGCCTTGCCGTTCGGCGCCGAAGCCGTCGGGTCGGCATGGGGTGCCTCGCGCAGCGCCACCACCTCGGCGCGGGCCGGTGCTGCGGGCTCGGGGCCGAACGCCTTCCAGGCGATCAGCAGACCGGCCGACACCGCGATCACTTGCGCGATCAGCAGCCACAGGCGCCAGAGAAGCGAGGGTCGATCGCTGTTCACGATGCGATGGCTTCCATCAGTTCTTCGAGGGCACGCGCCATCGGTTCGACGACGCTGATCTCGTTGGACGCGTGCGGCACGGTGTCGCAGGTAAGCACGCGGGCCGGCCGGCTGGCCAGCAGTTCCTCGTACGCGCCCGGCGCGAACAGCGCATGCACGCCGATGCACAGCGGCGCCGGCAGGCCGACGCGACGCACGCTGCCCACGGCCTGGATCATGGTGCGTGCGCTCGAGACGATGTCGTCGACCAGCACCGGCTGGCGGTCGGTCCAGGCCGACACGTCCGGCAGACTCACCTCGACATCGCGGTCGCCGCGACGGATCTTCTGCAACACGGTCCAGGGCGCGCCGGCGGCGCCGGCGACCTTCGCGACCCATTGCTCGCTCTCCGAGTCGGGCCCGATCAGCAACGGGCGTTCGACCTGTGCCGCGACCCAGCCGGCGATCAACGGCGCCGTATGCACCACCCGTGTCGGGATACGGTAGATCTCGTCGAGTGCGTGGTAGCGGTGCAGGTGCGGATCGGCCGTCACCAGCGCATCGAAGGCGGTCGACAGCAGAGCCGCGTAGCTGCGCGAGGTCACTGCCTCGCCGGCATGGAAGCGGCGGTCCTGCCGCAGGTAGGCGAGGTACGGGGCTGCGAGCAGCACCTTCGCGGCACCGAGGTCGCGCGCGGCGTCCGCGGCGAACAGCAGCGGCAGGGTCTTGTCGTCGGGCCGCGCGAGGCTGCAGGTGAGCACGACGGTCCGGCCCGTCACGTCCGCATCCAGGCGGACCAGCGACTCGCCGTCCGGAAAGCGGTGCAGCTCCAGTCTGGCGCGTTCGGCCTGCAGCGAACGCACCAGCCGGTCGGCAAAGGCCTCGTCGCCGGGCAGATGGAAGACGATCGCTCTCACGACTCCCCCGAGATCTGGAAGATGGGGGGCCGGGCATCGACGTACTGCTGCGCATAGGCCAGCTCCCCCGGAGCCTGCGCATGCACCGTGAAGAGCGGCTGCCCTCTCTGCACGACGTCGCCAAGGCGGGCGTGCACGTCGACGCCGGCCGCCGGTGCCTTCGGGGCGCCGGCGAGCTTGGCGGCTCTGGACAGCACGCGGTTGTCGATGGCCGTGATGCGCCCCGCCGAGCGAGCCTCGACGACGCGCCGGTGCGATGCCAGCGGCACCTCGCGCAGGCCGCCCTGGGCCTGGCAGATGTCGGTGAACTTGGCCCACGCGCGTCCGTCGGCGAGCACCTCGGTCGCGAGACGCAGTCCCTGGCCTTCCGGCGCCGCGCCGCCCAGTTCGAGGATGTCGCCGGCCAGGCGCAGCGCGCGCTGCCTCAGATCGTCCGGCCCGTCGGTCTGCCGGCGCAGCACGGCCAGCACGTCACGCGCCTCCAGCGCCGGGCCGATGCCACGCCCGACCGGCTGCATCCCGTCGGTGACGCGCAGCGCCACCTGGAGTCCGATGGCCTGGCCGACCTCGACGAGCCGGCGTCCCAGCGACTGCGCGGCCTCGGCGCTGCGGACCTTGGCGGTGGGGCCCACCGGCAGGTCGATCAATGTGTGCGTGGAGCCGGCCGCCGCCTTCTTAGACAGAACCGAGGCGACCAGCTGTCCCTCGCTGTCGAGATCGAGCGGGCGCTCGACCCGGATCAGGATGTCGTCGGCCGGGCTCAGCCGCACCGAGCCGCCCCAGACGATGCAGGCGCCGGTGCGCTCCACCGTGCGCCGCATGGCCGCGATGTCGAGGTCGACCGGGGCCAGCACCTCCATCGTGTCGGCGGTGCCGGCGGGGGAGGTGATCGCGCGCGACGATGTCTTCGGCATGGTCAGCCCGCAGGCCGCGACGATCGGCACGACGAGCAGCGTCGTGCGGTTGCCGGGCAGGCCGCCGACGCAGTGCTTGTCGACGACCAGGTCGCGGCCCCAATCGAGCCGCTCGCCCACGTCGACCATCGCCCGTGTCAGCGAGACGGTCTCGTCGACGTCGAGGTGGTCGCCGGCGCAAGCGGTGACGAAGGCCGCCAGGTGCAGGTCGGAGTAGCGGCCGGCGGCGACGTCGCCGATCACGGCGCGGAATGCGCGATCGTCCAGACGGTGGCCATAGACCTTCGCGCGGACATGGCTCAGCGACTCGAGGACCGGAGCGTGTGCGACCGCGAGCGATTCGCCCGGTAAGGGATGCAGTGCCGTCCATGCCGCCTCCGACAGGCCGGCCACTCCGTGCTCGAGCCAGGGGCCGTCCACGACACCGAGCGTGGCCACAACGCTGGCCGAACCGGTGCTGAGCCGGACACGCGTCTGCGTCGTGAAGCCCTCGGAGCGGCAGACGGCGCAGTCGCGCCGCATGTAGACCACCGGCTCCTGGTAGGTGTCGATGCCGGTGCGCCAGGCGCGCAGCGTGCTGTCGGCAGCGCCGGTATGAGCGGAAACCGGATCCGCGCTCATGACAGATCCACCGTTTCCAGGTAGTCCGGCACGCGGCAGGGCCAACCCAGTTCGTGCTCGATGCGCGAGCGCATGGCGTCGGCCGCGGCCGGTTCGCCGTGCGTGACGAAGGTCTGCGTCGGTGGCGCAGCGAAGCCGCGCAGCCACTGCAGGATCTCGCCGGCGTCGGCGTGTGCGGACAGGCCGGGCAGCGACGCGACCTCGGCGTGGATCGGCACGTCCTCGCCGTGGATACGCACCGAGGCGGCACCCTGAAGGATGGCGGCGCCACGCGTGCCGCCGGCCTGGTAGCCCGCGAACAGGATCGTGTTGCGGCGGTCCGGCGCGAATGCCTTCAGATGATGGACCACGCGCCCGCCCGTGGCCATGCCGCTGGCCGAGATGATGACCATCGGGCCGCGCCGCGCACTCAGCGCGCGCGAGTCGTCGGGCTTGTTGACGATCGTCGCCGCATGGCACATGGCCTCGCACTGCTCGGGGCTCAGCCGGTGCTCGCTGCGGTGCAGGTGGTAGATGCGCGTCGCGTCGATCGCCATCGGGCTGTCGAGGTAGACCGGCAGGTGGTGGATGACGCCGCGCTCCTTGAGCAGGTGGATGCCGTACATCAGGTTCTGCGCCCGCCCGACCGCGAATGCCGGGATCACAACGACCCCGCCGCGCGCCGCGGTCCGGTTGATGACCTCGCCCAGTTCGAGCAGCGGATCGCTCGCCTCGTGCTGGCGGTCGCCGTAGGTCGACTCGACCACCGCGTAGTCGGCCCCCGGCACGCGCGTCGGTGCGGCGAGCACCAGGTCGTT
>CAYMRG010000555.1:0-3944 GCA_964392555.1 uncultured candidatus Brocadiaceae bacterium | reverse complement strand
CGATCCTCGGCCATCCGCGAAGCGGACCAGCCGGTCCGGCGGCCACGCTGCCCCACCGTGAGCCACAGCGAGTTCTACCGCGGTGCCGAAGCAACCGCGCGCGCGCTGCATGCACTGCCGCCGCCCGGCGACCCCGGGGCCGCCGCAGCGGCCGTGCACGCCGCCGCCGAGCCGCTGTTCGCCACCACCACCGACGCCGGGCGCCACGCCTGCCGGCGCGGCTGTGCCCACTGCTGCCGATTTCCCGTCGGCGTGACCTTCGCCGAAGCCGTCCGCCTCGCCGACGCCATCCGCGGCAGCCCACTGGCCGCGCGGTTCGCGGCGGCGGCCGCAGCGACCGCCGCCGACGCGTGGTCGACGCTGGCCGGCCAGCCCTGCCCGTTGCTCGTCGACGAGGCGTGTGCCGCGCACGCCGCCAGGCCGTTGCCGTGCCGCGCGCTCGCCTCGCGCGACGCCGCGGCCTGCGCCCAGGCCTTGGCTGGTCCCGGCGACGTGCCGACCGACGGCGAAGCGTTCTGGCGCGGGCTCGGCGCCGCAGCGACGCTCGGCGCGGCGCCGTGGGGTGTCCACGCGCCGACCGCCGACACGCCCCTGCCGACCGGCAGCCGCGAACTGCGCGCCGCGGTCGCGGCGGTGCTGGCCGCCGGCGATGACCTGCGACAGGCCGCGGCTGCCTTCACCCAGGCCAGGCCAGCCGGCTCGGACTGACCTGCCGGACCGGCCGGGCGATCAGGCCATTTCCTCGAACTGGCGGATCGCTTCGCGCCAGTCGTCCGGCACGCGCCGCGGCCGCATCGCCTCGTCGACGAACACCAGCACCGCCCGCGCCGTCGCCAGCACGAGTTCGCCGGCGCGCACTTCGTAGTCCATCTGGAAGCTGGTCTCGCCGATCGACCGCGTCCGCGTCGCCACTTCGGTCCTCATGCCCAGGCGGCCCGGCCGCTCGAACTTGACCGTGGCTTCGGCCAGCACGAACGGCACCGCGTGGTCCTGCATGACGCCCAGGTGCTGGAAGTAGAGGTAGCGCGCCTGCTCCATCATGCTCAGGAACACCGCGTTGTTGACCACCCCGGCCGAATCGACGTCGACCCAACGCAACGGCACATCCGCGACGAAGCGATAGAACATGCCGGTATCGTGCGGGTCCGACCGCCCGGAGTCGATCGGCTTTCGCCGGTCGACGGAGCGATCCGCGCCGTCGTTCGTCCTGAACCCCATGCGCCACCGCTTCCTACCCCTCCTGCTGGTCCTCCCCGGCCTCGGCTGCGCCCACGGACTCGCCCAGGGACCGGCTACCCAGGATGGCCCCCGGGCCCTGACCAAGCGCGAAGGCGGTCTGATGGTCGTCGAACCCGATGAAGCCGACCGCGACCTCCGCGTCACGCCGGTCGTCCGCGCCGTGCAGCGTTCGGCCGACAGTGTCGTCAGCGTCTACATCCAGGCCGAGCACGCGCTTGCCAATGGCGGGCCGGTCACCGAGGCCCAGGGCAGCGGCGTGATCCTCGACGAGTCCGGGCTGGTCATCACCAACTGGCACGTGGTCGCCCCCGTCCTGCTCGATGCCCGCCAGAGTGGCCTCGACCTCGCGGTCCGCCTGCGCGACGGCCGCACGCGCGCCGCGCAGGTGCTCAGCTCGTCGCCGACGCGCGACCTGGCGCTGCTGCAACTCCGTCTCGAACCCGATGAAACCGTCAAGCCCGCCGAGATCCGGCGCACGGCGGACCTGATGATCGGCGAGACCGTGATCGCGATCGGCAACCCGCAGGGTCACGCCAACACGGTGACCAGCGGCGTGCTGTCCGCATCGGGGCGCACGATCCAGGTGCGCACCCCGGATGGGCGCGTGCGTTCCTACGAGGACCTGCTGCAGACCGACGCGGCGATCAACCAGGGCAACAGCGGCGGCGCGCTGCTCGACATCACCGGCCGCCTGATCGGCATCAACAACGCGATGGCGATGGGCGCCGAGAACATCGGCTTCGCGATCCCGATGGACATCGTGCGCCAGGTGTTCGACAAGGAACTGACGCAGACCGCGAGCTTTGCACAGACCGGCGACGCGCCCTGGCTCGGCCTCGAGGTCGGCACTCGCGATGGCGAGGTCGTGGTGACCGAGGTCGCCGCCGACAGCCCGGCGGCGCTGGCCGGCATCCGGCAGGGCGACGTCCTCGTCGACATCGACCACCAGCCGTTGCACGCGCCGATCGACTACCTGCGCCGCACGCTCGCCAGGGGCACCGGTCGGCCCCTGCCGCTCGGCCTGCGCCGCGCCGGCAAGGACGTGCGTGCCGAGCCCGTGCCGGTGACGCGCGCCAACGCGACCAGCTTCGCCGCGGTCGGCGCCGAGTTCGAAGAGGTATCGCAGGAGCAGGATCCGACGCTCGTCCGCCGGGCGACGACGGCCTTCTACCGTGGCTCGATGGCGCGGCGCGTGCCGTTGTTTCCGGCCGTGCTGCGGGTCGCCAGGATCCTGCCCGGCTCGCCCGCCGAGAGCGTCGGCCTCAAGGCCGGCGACGTGTTGCTCGCCGCCTTCGCGCGCACCCCGTACGGCGAACGCGACCTGCCGATGACCAGCCTCACCGACTGGTCGACCGTGCTGCGGCAGCGCCGCGGCCAAGGGCTGCGCATCGCCATCCTGCGCGGTGACGACGATCTCGAAGGCACGCTCGACGTGCGGTAGCCCGCGGCTCCCCCGCCGATTCATCGCCACACCCACTCGCTGCGCCCGACCAGCGTGAACGACGTCGGCAGGTCGGGATCCTCGACGACCAGCACGTCGGCGAAGCACCGAGCGAACGAACCGCGCCGCAGCAGCCGTTCGCGGTCCTCCTCGCGCAGACCGTCGAGCATCAGCACCGCCTGCGGCGCGTCGCGGGCGAGGTGCTCGGCGAAGGTGCGCCCGCCGGCGCATCGCCAGTGCGTCGGCACGCCACCGTGCGCCGAGCCGATCTGCGTCGCCAGTTCGCGCTGCACGCTGGCGAGCCGGGCGGCGCGGTCGCCATCCGGGTGCCGGCGCAGGTGCGCGGCCATCGCCGGCACCACGACGCCCCCGGTCAGCCACGCGCGCTCGAGATGGAGGCCGCCGCCCAGCTCTCCCTCGCCGAACCGGTAGGTGTGGAGCACCGCGTCGTAGCGCAGGTCGATCGCCACGGCGAGGCGGTCGGCGGCGCACGCCAGGAACGGATCCGGCGCGATCGCCAGCAGCGCCTCGAGTTCGCCGAGCGGCCAGGCGTAGTCGCGCGCCAGCTCGTTGCGGCCGGTGCCGCGCGGCGGCTGCGCCGCCAATGCCGCCGCCAGCGCCTTCGCCGCGGCGATCAGGCCGTCGTCGGCGCTCCACAACCCGACCTGCAACAAGCCCTGCAGCCAGGCATGCCCGGGCTCGGGCTCGCCGACGCGGTGCTCGGGGCCGTGCGCGAACGGCAACCCGGTGCGCAGGTCGAGGTCGCGGTCGACGAGGTGCCGAGCGCTGCGCAGCGCGCGGGCGAACGCCGCCGCGTCGGCCGCACCGATCGCCTGCCGCAGCAGCGCCAGCGTCGTGTCGTATTCGAGGTTGGTGATCGCGTCGCTGCGCGCGTAGTCGCCGGCACCCCGCTCACCGGGCAGTTCGCGCAGCGCCGCGACCGCGCTCGCGAGCTGCCGACGCAGCGCACGCCCCTGGTTGCCACCCGGCGGCAGCAACCCGCCCAGCACCGCGCAGGCCCGCGGCAACGTCACGACCGGCAGCGCGCGCCGGGCGAGGCCCGCGCCGACCTCGGTCCGATACTCTCCGACCGCGAACGTCTCGCCGTCTGCTTCGACCGGCGCCGTGAACTGCGTTCGCCGCCACGAGTCGACGGTGCCGTCGCACCAGCGCCAGCCGAACCAGGCGACGCGCCCTTCCGGCAGCGACTCGTCGCCCGCGTCGCGCACGAGGAAGCGGAACGGCGGCGCGGCGAGGTAGCCGA
>CAYMRG010000554.1:0-3953 GCA_964392555.1 uncultured candidatus Brocadiaceae bacterium | reverse complement strand
CGCCCGACGGGTTGATCTCGAGGAAGACGAAGCGATCGTCGGGGGTCAGGATCAGGTCGGCGGCGCCGTAGTTGAGCTGCAGTTCATCGACCCGCGCGAGCATCTGCCGCTGCACGTCGGCCGGCAGGTCGAACGGGCGCCATTCGTCGACGGTGCGTGCGCCGACGCGGCGCCAGTCGGCCTGGCCGCGCTCGTGCCGCTGCGAATCGATCGCGGCCGTGAAGACGCGGTCGCCGACGATCGTGACGCGCAGCTCGAGCGCCTTGGCGACGCGTTCCTGGAAGACCATCGGGCAGTAGCGCAGGCCATCGAGGTCGGCGAGGTCGGCGGCCGACACCGGGTTGGTGAAGACGACGTTCTCCTTGCCGTCCTCGTAGATCGCGAACGCGGCCTGCATCTTCGTGATCAGGTTGCCGCCGCACTCCGCGGCGAACGCGCGCACCGCCTCCGGGTCGTTGCTGACCAGCGTGCGCGGGACCGCGAGCCCGATCCGCTCGGCGAGCCGCAGCTGCAGGTCCTTGGACTCCGCGCGGCGGATGCGGTGTTCGGGGTCGAGCACGAAGCCCTCGTGGGCCGTCAGCGCGCCGAGGAACGCGCGGCGCGTCTCCTGCACGCACGCGGCGCGGACCTGGTGCGGCATCGTCCGCGGGATCGCGTCGCCGAAGGCGATGCGACGGTGCCAGATCGCCGTGTCGGCGTCGAGCACGAGGTCACCGGTGGCGTGCAGCTCGCAGCGCGTGCCGCCGGGGCCGCGACGGCTGGCAAAGCGCACCGCGGTCGGCAACTGGTCCGTGTCCATGCGCACGACGCGGCCGCCGCGCCGCTGCACGGCGGTGGTGACGGTGTCGACGCAGGAGTTGTCCTTGCTGTGGGTGAGGATCAGGACGTCGGTCATCGGCGTGTCTCCGTGGCGGGGGCGAGCAGCGCGTCGGCGATCGCGCGCGAGATGGGCAGGTCGAGATCGCGTTCGAGCATGCCCCATTCGCCGCCCGGGTTGAGCTCGAGGAAGACGTGTTCGCCGGCGGGCGTGCGGATCAGGTCCGCGGCGCCGAACGTCAGGTCGAGGCGGCGCAGCAGCGTCGCGAGGCCGGCGCGCACCGGCTCCGGCACCTCGGCGTGACGCCAGGCAACTTCGTCGGGGTGCGCCGCGCGCCAGTCGGTGCGGCCGGTCGCCGAAGCGGACGCGTCGATCGCGCCGGCGAACGCGTGCTCGCCGACGCAGGCGATGCGCAGCTCGCAGGCCTTGTCGATGCGTTCCTGGAACAGCATCGGGCACCAGCGCAGGCCGTCGAGCGCGGCCAGGTCGGCCGTCTGCACGTCGCTGGTGTGCACCTTGCGCCCGGCACCGCTCATGCTGACCGACATCGGCGTCAGCAGCTTGGTGATCATCCGGCCGCCGAGTTCGGCGTGCAGCGCGCGCACCGCCCCGGGGTCGTTGGTCGACAACGTGCGCGGCACGCGCAGGCCGCAGGCCGCGGCGAGGCGCAGCTGACGCAGCTTGTTCTCGGCGCGCTGGCCGGCGTCGTAGCCGTTGATCCACCGCACGTCGGCAAGGCCGTCGAACACGCCGAGCAGCGTCGCCATCGACTCGCGCGCGCAGTCGGCGCGGAACCGCGGGTCGAGTTCGGCGCCGAATTGCGGCGCCCACAGTTTGCGCAGCCAGACCGCCGTGACGTCGGCGAGGTCGAGGTCGCCGGCCGGACCGTGCAGCGTGCGTCGGAAACCCGCGCCGTCGGCGTGGGTCGCGAGACGGATCTCGGTCGGGAAACGATCGGTGTCGAACCGGTAGGTGCGGGCGCCGCGCGCGTGCAGCGCATCGATCACGCGATCGACCGTGAAGAAGTCCCCGGAATGCGTGAGAACGAGGACGGTGGGGGCGGCGGTCACAGGTGCAGGTCGGATGCGCAGCGGCGGGCGCAGCAGGTGCTGCGGCCCGCCGCTGCCGCGGGCGTCAGGCGGACGGACCGCTGTCGTCGCCGTCCGACGGGTACTTCAGCGTGACGTTCTCGTCGCCGTCGGAGGGATACTTCGTCGTGACCTTGAAGGGACCGGCCTTGATGTCGGTCTGCACCGGCAGGTCGTCATTCTGGTTCTCGAGGTAGCGCGCGAAGAACGGGATCGCGTTTTCGTTCATGGTGGCTCCGATGGCGGAGGGAGAGAGGTGCCCGGCTGGCGAAGCGCCGACCGCGGCGACGCACAGCGTAAGGGGGCGGGCGATCGGGCGGCAAGTCGGCCGCAGCGGCAATCGCAGGCGCGGGAAGGTGCTCGCCGCGCCGTCGCGGCGAGCAGCCGGGGTTCAGATCTCGTCGCCGTCCGAGGGGTACTTCAGCGTGACGTTCTCGTCGAGGTCCGACGGGTACTTGGTCGTCACCTTGAAGGGGCCGGCCTTGATGTCCGTCTGCACGGGCAAGTCGTCCTGCTGGCCTTCGAGATAGCGGACGAAGAACGGAACCGAGGATTCGTTCATGGGATACCTCCTGCGGGAAAGGGACGTGCCTTGGCGGCGATGTGCCGCGCGCGGCGAGCGGCAGCGTAGCGGGCCATTGGCCAAGAAGGATCCGCGCGGCGCGATAGCGGGGCCTCTCCGCGTTGCCGGTCTGGCAATTCTCTGGCAGGCGGCTTCAGGGATGCGCCACGACGACCATGGTCGGGGCGCGGCGTTGCACGACCGGCATGACCGCGCAGAGTGTTTCGGGGTCGAGCGCGGCGAAGCTCTCGTCGAACACGAACACGTCCCCGCCCTGCAGCAGCGCGCGGGCCAGGAAGACGCGGCTCTTCTCGCCGTGCGACAATTGCCAGCCGGTTTCACCGACCGTCTGCTGCAGGCCGCCGGGCATGCGATCGAGCAATGCGCCCAGCCCGAGTTCGCGGCAGACCTGTTCGGCCTCGGCGAGGTCGGCGGTGGCGGCCGGCCAATCGCGGCCGAGCAGCAGGTTGAACGCCAGCGTGCCGCTGTAGACGTGGTTGGTGTGGAACTGCGGCGCCCCGGTGACGCGCGCGCGCCAGGCCGCGGCACCGAGCGTCTGGCGGTCGAGGCCGTCGAGCAGCACGGTGCCCGACGTCGGCGCGCGCAGGCCGAGCAGCAGCTGCACCAGCGTCGACTTGCCACCGCCGGACGGGCCGGCGACGAGCACGCGGTCGCCGCGACGGATGGTGAGGTCGCAACCGGCGAGCGCGGCGGCGGCGCGTCCCGGGTAGCGCAGCGTGGTGCGGTGGCATGCGAGCAACGGGCCCGCGTCGTTGGCGTCGACGCGATGGCGCGACGCGCTCGGCGCGTGCTTCGCATCCGGGATGCCCGCAGCGTCGTCGGTGGCCGCGGCGCGGTAGAGCAGCCGCACCTGCTGCCAGGCGATGGCCAGGGCCCCGCCCTGCGCCAGCGCGTTGGCCAGGCGCACGAGTGCCTGTTGCGCGAGCAGCAGGCGGCCGATGCCGACGGCCATCGCGGCGGGCGCGACGGTGCCGTCGAGCAGCGGCGCGCCGATCGCCGCGAGTCCGGCGACCAGCCACGCGGTCGTCAGCACGCCCGACAGACCGACCGAAGCGCGGTCGGCCGCGGCCGAGCGATCGAGATAGGCAGCCAGCAGATCGTCTTCGCCGTCGTGCCAGTGGGCCGGCGTCTCCTGGGCGGCGCGCGTGCGGTGGCCGAGCAGGCGTTCGACGAGATCGTGCGTCACGTCGAGGCGCGTCGCCGTCGCCACGCGGACGCGGCGGTAGTTCCAGAACGACAGCGCGCTCGCGATCGCCGCGAACAGGGCGAACGTCAGCAGCGCCGGTGCGGGCGCTGGGCCGCGCGCCAGCACCCAGATCGTCAGGCCGGTCTCGACGACCGCGGTCACGCCCGCGAAGCCCGCCGCCAGCAGGCCCGCCTCGACGACCTCGGACTCGAGCACGCGCGCCAGCAGCTGGCCCGCACCCATCGGCCGCATGGTGTCCGGGTCGACGCGCAGCGAGCC
>CAYMRG010000553.1:0-3955 GCA_964392555.1 uncultured candidatus Brocadiaceae bacterium | reverse complement strand
GGCGGCCTGCCATGCGGCGACCTCGGGCTCCTGGTCGGTCCAGCGCGTCACCCGGAGCGGCCGGGCGCCGGCGACGGCAGCCAGCAGCGCTGCGGTGAGCGGCTGGTCGCCCCAGTCGACGGCCACGTCCTCGAGTTCGACGGCCTCGTCGCGATCGCGGCCGATAGCCCACGCGACCACGCGACCGTCGCGCTGTCCGACCACCGTGCGCCGACCGGGCAGCGCCGCACGCCGGCGCAGCAGTTCTCCTGTCCGCCGCAGGCCCATGACCGCACCGAGGTCGACGGCCGCGGCATCGATCGCCGCCGCGGCGACCACCGTGAGCCGCACCCCGGCGGGCGGCACCGCCGGCGCCACGTGGCCGGCGAACTCGATGCTCGCGGCGATCGGCTCGTAGTCGCGCTGGCGGCGAAACCACCAGACGTCCTGCTCGTCCCACCGCGCGACCACCACCTGGAATGCCCGGTCGGGCCCTTCGCAGCGTTCGGCGAACGCCTCGTCGATCGCGACCAGCAGGCTGTGCACGCCGCCGATCCGCAGTTCGGGGCGCATGGTGGCGAGCCGCACGATGCCGACGCCGAGCGTGCGGGCCGGGGTCACGCATTCGCGGCGCTCGGCGGCGAGCACCGCACAGAGCCGCGCGCGCGCATCGGTGACGACGACGCCGTGCAGGCCGTCGGCCGCATCGCCGAGCATCGGCACGGTGGCCGCGTGGTCCGGGAAGGCGCGCGCGATCGCGTCGACGTCGGCCGGTTCGAGGTTGCGCAGTCGGTACATCGGTGGTTCCCGTCAGAGGATGTCGAAGTCGGCGAGCGTGTAGGTCCAATGCGCCCGCAGGAAGGCCGGATCGATCGCCGCGTAGGGCCGCGCCGCCAGCACGTAGTCGGTGGTCTGCGCGCGGAACCCCCACTGCTGCAGCAAGCCGAACCACGGCAGCGCCGGCGTCGTCAGGAAGAACACGGCGCTCATGCCGTCTCTGGCGGCGCGCGCCGCCGCCCAGCGCACCAGGGCCAGCACCGCGGCGGCGTCGCCGGGCATGGCGAACACGTCCATCAGCAGGCCGAAGTCGCGACCGCGGAACCGCGCGCTGCGGTAGGCCGCGCAACCGCGCAGCGCACCGCTGGCGCCGCTGCGGGCCTCGGCGAGTTGGTAGCGGACGTGCGGATGGTCGACGAAGCGCCAGTTGAGGAAGGCGCGCGACCGGCTGCCGTGGCAGCGGAAGCCCTGCTGCGCCGCCCTCGCGAACTCGTCGTGGTCGACCGACGGCTCGCCGACCGGCTCGACCACGACGCGCTCGTCGCCGGGCGGCAGCGCGACGTCGCCTTCGAGCACCAGACCGAGCTGGCTGCGCAGCAGCCAGTAGTCGAGGTAACGGGAGCCGATGCGGTGCGCGCTGCGGATCGGCAGCCCGTACATCAGCGCGTTGTTCTCGAACCCCGAGAAGCTCGACGCGTAGGCCTGCGCCAGGCGGACGAACATGCCGGGGTTGCGCAGCCCGCGGCGCACCTCGGGATCGGTGCACGAGTCGCAGTTCTGGCCGAACGTCAGTTCGCGCCCGTCGACCCGGACGCGCGACGGCACGCCACCGTAGTGACCGAGCAGGCGGCCCTCGGGCCCCTCGCAGACGATGCTGTAGCAACCCTCGGGGTTCTGGCGGTACTTCCAGCGCCACCAGGCGAGGTTCAAGGCCGCATTCGACCCGTCGCCGTAGTCGAAGGCGCGCTGCATCAGCGCGCAGATCGCCGCGGCGTCGTCGTCGGTCGAGAGGCGGAGGCAATAACCTTGGTCGAGCATGCGCGAACGGCCTCTCAGCGGTGCGGGCCGCAGCGCAGGCGCTGGGCCAGGTCGGCGGCGAGCGGCACGAACGCGGCATGCGCGAGGTCCGGCGTCGTGGGCCAGGCGACGGCCCGCGCCAAAGCGCGGTCGCCGTCGCCGGTGAAGGCGATCCGCCACGCGGTGTCGGCGTGCGCCACGAGCCGCACGCGTTCGCCGTAGCGCGCCGAGGCCAGCAGCTGCAGGTCGAAGCTGGCGAGGGCGACGCTGCCCGGACGGGCACCGACCGCGGCGCCAGCCGCGGCCAGCAGGTCCTCGATCCAGGTCAGGAAGCGGCAGCACTTCAGGTGGCCGGCGCGATCGACGTCGGACGCGCCGACGGTGTGCAGAGCGACCCACGGTTCGCCGCGCAGCTCGTCGACGGGTTCCGGCTCCTCGAACAGCGGCGTCTGGGTTTCGCCGGTCGGCGCGAACGCCGCCCGCAGGTCGTCGGGGATCGCCTTCGGCATGCCGGACACCGCGTCGAGGTAGACCCAGTGCGAACGGACGCGCGCGATGGTCGCGTCGTTCGCCGGCGAGGCGAACCGGTACTCCCGCACCGGGCTGGTCTTGCCGACGTGCGCGACCCAGGTCGACACGGCCAGCGCGTCGTCGTAGCGCAGCGGCCGGTCGTGGCGGAAGGCGAGCCGACGGATCACCCACAGGCCGCGCTCCCGCAGGTAGTAGCGGAACGGGTAGCCCTGCGCCGCCGAACCGTCGATCGCCGCCTCCTGCAGCACACCGGTCAGCACCGACGCCGGGAACCAGCCGCCGGGCCCCAGTTCGTCGTGGCGCAGGCGGTAGTCGAAGCGGTGCAGGCCGGGCACGGTGGCGGGCGACGCGGGATCGTGGGTCGTCGGGTTCATGGCGTTCACGGGCAGTAGCGGAGGTCGGCGCGGACGTGGCTCTGGCCGCCGACGAGGATCTGGCCGATCGCGTGGCCGTCGTCGGCGTGCACCGCGACCGTGGCCGCGCCGGCCGCGGCGCCGATCGCACGTTCGAAGGCCAGCCGCAGCGCGCGGACGTGCTGCGGCGCGTGGCCCTGCCGCGCCAGCGCATCGAGCAGCCAGTCGGCGTAGACGCAGTTGTTGACGTGGCGGCCCGGATCGAAGTCGCCGGCGCGCGGCACGCAGGTCTGCGTCGCGCTGCCGGGCGGAACGGTCGCCGGATGCCACGCGGCGAGCGGCTCGGCCATGGCCGCGGTCGCCCGTTCGCCGTAGGCCGCCTGCATCGCGTCCGGCACCGTCACCGGCCGGCCGCTGGCGACGTCGAGCAGGAACCACAGGCTGGCACCGCGCGCGACCTCGCGCCCGCCGACCGTGCAGGTGAAGTCGCGCTGCATGCGCAGGCCGACGCGCCCGCGCGACCACGTGTGCACGGCGAGATCGTCCTCGTAGCCGACGTCGCCGACGCGCTCGATCGCGAGCCGGTTCAACAGCCAGCAACGGCCCTGCTCGCGCAGCCGGCGGATGCCGAGCCCGACCCGTTCGCTGTGCCGCGCCGCGGCGTCCTGGCAGCGTCGCAGCAGCGCCGGCAGCTGCAGCGCGAAGTCGGCATCGACCTCGGAGAAGGCGACCGATCGCGCGCTGGAGAACACGCATTCGGCGATGGCTTCGCGGGACGTGGTCACGGCGCGGTCGTCGCGCCGCGGCCGCGCCGCCGCGTGCGCTGCAGGGTCACCCGATAGAGGTCGAGGTTGCCGGTGTGGAAGCCGACGAACGAGTACTCGAGGTAGCGCTGGTAGCGCGCGTAGGTCGCTTCGCCGACCAGCGCCACCGCCTGCGGCCGCGCCCGGCGCAGCCGCTCCAGCCACTCCTTGCAGGTGCGCGCGTAGCCGAGCCGATCGTTCTCGAGCGCGACCACCTCGAACGTGCCGACGGTCGCGGCCGCCAGTTCGGCGAGCGTCGGCGGATCGGTCTCCTGGAAGATCTCGCTGGCGAGGAACCGCGTCGAAGCGGCGTCGGCGGCCGCGGCGCGCGGGCGTGCGGCACCGTAGGCGAACGTCTGCAGGCTGAGCCGGCCGTCGTCGGCCAGCAGGTCACGGCACCGCGCGAAGAACATCGCATAGGCGGCGATCCGCTGCGCCTCGGTCATGTCGAGCCGGGCGAAATCGGCGAACGATTGTCGGGCGAGGGCCCGGCGC
>CAYMRG010000552.1:0-3956 GCA_964392555.1 uncultured candidatus Brocadiaceae bacterium | reverse complement strand
GAACCGCCGTGCGCGCTGCGCCGCCGCCGCGAGCCGCCCGCCCTTGATCGCCGAGAGGTGCATGCGCACCGTGTTGATCGCGACGATGTCGGCGCCGCTGCCGACCAGCGCGCGGTTCACCTCGCGCAGCTCGTCGAGCGTGACGCGGTCGTCGAGCGGCTGCTCGAGCATCGCCGAGCCGCCGCCGGACACCAGGAACAGCACGGTCTCGTCGTCGCCGACGTCGCGGGCCAGTTCGAGCGCGCGGCGACCGGCGGCGAGGCTGCCGGCGGTCGGCAGCGGGTGGCCGCCGGCGATCACCGTGAACGGCGGCAGCGGCGCATGGTCGGGCTCGGGCGGCACGACCAGGCCGCGCAGCGTCGCGTCGGGCAGGCCGTCACGGACCGCCAGCGCCATCGCGCGCGCCGCCTTGCCGAACGCGAGCACGAGGAAGCGTTCCCCGGGGCGGCTGCCGGCGCGCAGCTCGGCCAGGTGCGGCGCCATCCGCCGCGCCACGTCGAGTTCGCCGAGCAGCGCGGCGAACAGCGCGCGCAGCTGCTCCTTCACCGGTTCTCCCGGCGCTCGAACACCTCGGGGTTGACCGCGTGCTGCGGCCGATCGCCGCGCAGCACCGCCGCGCACTCGCGCGCGGCGATCGCGCACATCAGGCCGCGCACGCTGTGGACCGCGCTGCCGACGTGGGGCAGCAGCATGACGTTGTCGAGCTGCAGCAGGCCGGGATGGACGCGCGGCTCGTCCTCGAACACGTCGAGCCCGGCGCCGGCGAGCAGCCCTTCCTCGAGCGCGGCGACCAGCGCGGCCTCGTCGACCACGGCACCGCGCGCGGTGTTGATCAGGAACGCGCTGCGCTTCATCTGGCAGAGCTGCTCGACGCCGATCAGGTGCCGGGTCTCGGGCGTCAGCGGCACGTGCAGCGAGACGAAGTCGCTCTCGTGCAGCAGCGTGTCGAGCGGCACGCGCCGCGCGCCGAGGTCGCGTTCGCGTTCGGCCGGCGCGGCCGAACGGCCGGCGTAGAGCACGCGCATGCCGAAGCCGCGCGCGCGCGCCGCGACCGCCTGGCCGATGCGGCCGAAGCCGACCAGGCCGAGCGTGCGGCCGTGCACGTCGCTGCCGCACAGCAGGTCGACGTCCCAGCGTTGCCACTTGCCGTCACGCAGCCAGCGTTCGGCGGTCGGCAACCGCCGTGCGACCGCGAGCAGCAGCGCGAACGTCAGGTCCGCGGTCGCCTCGGTCAGCACGCCCGGCGTGTTGGTGACGACGATGCCGCGCCGCGTCGCCGCGGCGACGTCGATGTTGTCGTGGCCGACCGCGACCTGGGCGATGACCTTGAGCTGCGGCGCGGCGTCGATCACCGCGGCGGTCAGCGGGTCGGTGAGCTGGCAGACGACGCCGTCGGCGAGCTGCAGCTTCCTCGTCAGCGCGGCCTGGTCGGGCACCTCGTAGCGATCGCGGTAGTCGACGACGCAGTCCTCCTGCAGCACGGCGATCGCCTGCGGGTAGACGTGGCGGGTGACGAACACGCGCGGCTTCATGCCGCCACCGTAGCCATCAGGTGCCGGCCGGCGCCACCTCGACGGCGAACGCGTCGCAGATGTCGGTGTGGACGTACTCGGCGGTGACCTCGGCGAAGCGCGCCAGCGCCGAATCGAGCGTGTAGAACACGCCGCCACCGGGGGCACTCGGGTCGGCACGGTAGCCGACCAGCAGCCGGCTGTGCGCCGAACCGGCCGCGACCGGCCAGCCGGCGGCGAGCGTCGCCAGCACGTCGGCGAACTGCGCGTCGTCGAGGCCGCGGGTGCCGGTGCCCGGGCGGATCCAGCGCACGTGCAGCCGCGGCGCCGTCCCGCCGAGCAGGCGCCCGGCCGCGACCAGCGCGTCGGGCGACGGCACGAGCTGTGCATCGAACGCGCCCGCGTACGGCAGCATCGCCTCGGGGCAGATGCCGTAGCGTTCGTAACCGGACAGCGCGAAGTGGAAGAAGTCGCCGTCGTCGTGGCGGCCGTTGGCGGCGTTCGCGGCCCAGTTGCAGAACTCCGTGCTCAGCCGTTCCCCGTGGCCGGTCGCGCGCGCGCACGCGAACTCGAGCGCGGCGACGGTGGTGAAGATCGAGCACGTCGGGCGCGGCCCCTGGCTGCGCGGCGGCAGGCCGAGTTCGGCGAACGCAGGCCGCAGGTCCGAGTCCAGCGAGGGCGCGGGCGACGCGTTGGTGGCCACGACCGGCACGGGCAGCTCCGGCGGGTTCGGCACGCCGTTCCGGGTGGCGGGCGCGGCGCACGCGCCGAGCGCGAGCAGGGGGGCGAACGACCGGCGGAGACGCGGACGCGAACGGCGGCTCATGCCGGGACGGTAGCGCATCAGGGCGCGCGCTTCACCGGGCGTGGAGCAACACCCGGATCGTGTCGAGCAGCTGCTGCCGCTGGATCGGCTTGGTCAGGAACTCGGTGCAGCCGGCGGCGAGGCAGCGATCGCGGTCGCCGGTCATCGCGTGGGCCGTGATCGCCACGATCGGCGCCGTGAAACCGACGGCGCGCAGGCGGCTGGTCGCCTCGTAGCCGTCCATCACCGGCATCTGCATGTCCATCAGCACGAGGTCGAAGCCCGGCCGTGCCGCGGCGCCGTTGCCGAGCAGCGCGTCGAGTGCCTGCTGGCCGTCCTCGACGCCGACGACTTCGAGCCCGGCGCGGCGCAGGATGTGGCAGATCAGCCGCTGGTTGTCGGGGCCGTCCTCGGCCAGCAGGATGCGACCAAGCAGCGGCGCGGCCGCCGATCCCTCCAGAGCGCGCGGCTCGGGCGCACAGGCCTCGGCCGCGACCCTCTGCACGGGAATGCGCAGGCAGAAGGTCGAGCCGGTGCCGCTCGCGCTGGTCACCGAGATCACGCCGCCCATCATCCGCGCGAGCTGCTGCGAGATCGCGAGGCCGAGACCCGTGCCGCCGTGGCGCCGCGTCAGGCTGTTGTCGACCTGGCGGAACGGCGCGAACAGCAGCTCCTGTTCGCCCTGCGGGATGCCGCAGCCGGTGTCGGTGACCGCGAACGCCAGCACGCCCTGGCCGTCGAGGGCGGTGCGGACGGTGATCGAGCCTTGGTCGGTGAACTTGATCGCGTTGGCGACCAGGTTGACGAGGATCTGCCGCAGGCGGATCGCATCGCCGAGCACGGCCG
This sequence comes from uncultured candidatus Brocadiaceae bacterium, assembly GCA_964392555.1. Classification (GTDB taxonomy): domain Bacteria; phylum Planctomycetota; class UBA1135; order UBA1135; family UBA2386; genus CAYMRG01. The sequence goes on along the minus strand of CAYMRG010000552.1, from coordinate 794 downwards.
CGGGCACGGCGTCGTCGACGTGGAACGACAACGCGAGCCGCTTGGCGTTGGCCCGCGCGCTCAGCATGCCGGCGACGTCGGCGAGGATCTCGCGCGGCGACACGGGCTTGGCCTCGAGCTGCAGCGCGTCGGCCTCGAGCTTGGCGAGGTCGAGGATGTCGCTGAGGATCGTCAGCAGGTGCTCGCCGCTGCGCCGGATCGTGCCGGCGAACTCCGCGCGCTGCGCCTCCCCGGTCGCCGGGTCGAGCAGAAGTTCGGCGAAGCCGAGCAGCGCCGTCAGCGGCGTGCGCAGCTCATGGCTCATGTTGGCGAGGAAGCGGCTCTTGGTCAGGTTCGCGGCCTCGGCCATCTGCGACGCGCGCAGCAGCTGGTCGTTGGCTCGTTCGAGCTGCAGGTTCTTGTCGGCGAGTGCGTCGCGGATCGCGCGGTCGCGGTTGGCGAGCAGCGCCATACCGCCGCCGCCGAGCAGCAGCAGCACGACGGCGACCAGGCTCAGCGTCGCGCCGCGGCGGGCGAGGATCGTGTACAGCCACTCGCCGGCCTCGTAGTCGACGCCGAGGATCGCGCAGACGGCACCGCGGGTGTCCCGGATCGGGGCGAAGGCCGAGACCCAGACACCCCAGCGGTCGACCGAGATCCCTTCCTGGAACGACGTCTCGCCGGTGAACGCGCGGTCCAGCGACGCCGTCAGCTCTGCGTCGGCGTCGTACTCCTCACCGATGTCGGTGCGCTGCTCGCGCTCTCCTTCGTAGCGGCCGTCGTGGTCGTAGTCGGTCTCCGAGTCGACGCCGAGC
>CAYMRG010000551.1:0-3958 GCA_964392555.1 uncultured candidatus Brocadiaceae bacterium | reverse complement strand
CAGCGTCGCCGGCGGCCTCGTCACCGGGCGCACCTTCGCCCGCACCACCGCGCCGGCGGCGACGGCGACGGCGGCGGCGGCGGCGTTCGCCTTCGCCGCCGGCCTCACCGGCGGTGGTCGGTGCGGCGTCGCCGGCGATGCCGGGCGAAGCCTCATCGCCGGCAGCGGCCGCGGGGGCGGCAGCGGGGACGATCGGCTCGGGGGCGGGCGGGAGGCTCGACGGATCGGGCTCGTTCACGGGCCGTCCAACGATGCGCTGGAGCCAGCGGTCGAACAAGGCCACAGCGCGCATTTCCCTTCGCCGCCTTCGCCTGCTTAGATCGCAGGTCGCGCCGGCCCGGTGCCGGCGCATGACAAGCCCATGACTCGCATCCACGATTCGATTCTGTCCGCCGTCGGCGGCACTCCGGTGGTCCGCCTCGCCCGCATCGGCCGCCATCTCGACCAGGAACTGCTCGGCAAGTGCGAGTTCATGAACCCCGGCGGCTCGGTCAAGGACCGGATCGGCGTGCGCATGCTGCTCGACGCCGAGAAGTCCGGTCGCATCAAGCCCGGCGACACGCTGATCGAACCGACCTCGGGCAACACCGGCATCGGCCTCGCCCTGGCGGCGGCGGTCCGCGGCTACCGCGTCATCATCACGATGCCGGAGAAGATGTCGCGCGAGAAGCAGGTCGTGCTCGAGGCGCTCGGCGCCGAGATCATCCGCACCCCCACCGAGGCCGCCTGGGACGCGCCCGAGAGCCACATCGGCGTCGCGCGCCGCCTGCGCGACGTGATCCCGAACGCCCACATCCTCGACCAGTACGGCAACCCGTCGAACCCGCTCGCCCACGAGGAAGGCACCGGCGTCGAGATCGTCGAGCAGACCGGCGGCAAGCTCGACGCGGTCGTGATGACCGCCGGCACCGGCGGCACGATCACCGGCGTCGCGCGCGCCGTGAAGAAGCGCATCCCGAACTGCCAGGTGATCGGCGTCGATCCCGAAGGCTCGATCCTCGCCGGCCCCGGCCCGATCAAGAGCTACAAGGTCGAAGGCATCGGCTACGACTTCATCCCCGACGTGCTCGATCGCCGGCTCGTCGATCGCTGGGTCAAGTCGAACGACCGCGACAGCTTCCGCATCGCCCGGCAGCTGATCCGTCAGGAAGGCCTGCTGGTCGGCGGCTCGTGCGGTTCCGCGGTCTGGGCCGGCCTGCAGGTCGCCAAGGACTTCCCGAAGGGCGCGCGCATCCTCTGCATCCTGCCCGACAGCATCCGCAACTACCTGACGAAGTTCGTCGACGACCGCTGGCTGCGCGAGAACGGCTTCCTCGAAGAGGACTGGGCGATCGGCACGGTCGAAGAGCTGCTGCGCGCGATGCCGCGCCGCGACGTGGTCACCGTCGACGTCGGCGACCCGCTCGGCAAGGCGGTGAGCCTGTTCAAGGAACGCGGATTCTCGCAGGTTCCCGTGACGGATCAGCGCAAGCTTGCTGGTATCCTGACCGAGTCGGACGCTCTCCGCGTCCTGGTCGAAGGGAACGCGAACGCGAAGACGTCGATTGCCGAGGTCATGGTGCGCAAGGTGAGCACGATCGCGCCCCACGCCCCCGCCAGCGAGCTGCCGCGCATCTTCGAACGGGGCGAGGTCGCACTCGTCGTCGACGCGTCGCGCACCGTGGTCGGCATCCTGACCAAGCTGGATCTGATCGAACACCTGACGCGGAGACCTGGCGTATGAGCATGAACTTCAGCCGCGAGCAGTCGCTGCTGCGGCAGCGACTGCAGGCGGCCGGTTCGCCCGAGGCGGCGCAACAGCAACAACTGCTGCTCGGTGGCGAGGTGACGCACCTGGGGGCCGACGGGGCGGTCGCCGCCGCGACCGCGGACCTCGCCGCGACCCATCCCGGCATGGGCCGCGCGCAGATGACCGCCTTCGTCCGCACGCTGTGGCAGACCAAGGTCCACGAGCTGCGCGCGGTCGGCGTCGGGCTGCTCGCCGCGCGCGAAGCCCTGCTCGAGGCGGCGGACCTGCCGTTCCTCGAACAGCTGGTCGGCCAATGCGACGTCGCCGCGCTGCTGCCGACGCTGGCGGGCGACGTGCTCGGTCCGCTGGTCGCGCGCAACAAGAAGCTGTGGCGCGACCTGAAGCGCTGGGCCTCGGCCGATTCCCGGCGCCTGCAGACGGCCGCGGTGCACGCCAGCCGGCGACCGTTGCTCGACGACGACGGCGCCTTCGCGCGCTTCGCCGACCTCGCCGCGCCGCTGCTCGCCGGCGCCGAGACGGAGCTGCTGGCGACGATCGACGGCGTGCTCGCCGCGGTCGCCGAGGTGCACAGCGAGGCCGTCCTGGCGTTCGCCGCGCAGCACGGCCGCACGATCAAGCTGTCGCGCCGGAAGGCCGCGGCCAAGCCGAAGGTGGAGAAGCTCGTCGCGGTGCAAGCCTCGGTGCCCTTTGCGTCGCCAGCCGCCGCGCCCGCCGCCGCGGCACCGCGCGCGGCGAAGAAGCCTGCAGCGACGAAGCCGGCCGTGAAGAAGCCGGCCGCGAAGAAGCCGATGGCGAAGAAGGCCGGCGGCGCGAAGAAAGCCGCTCGGCGCACCGCACGCTGACCGGCGAGCCCGGCGCGGGCGCGCGGCTCACCCGCCGAGCTTCTTCCGCAGCTCCTCGCTGTCCGGGTGGCGCTGCGCACCCTTCTGCCAGATCTCGCGCGCCTTCGCCGGATCGCGCTGCTCGAGCAGGTTGCCGAGGTAGAGGTAGGTCTGCGCCTCGTACGGCTGCGCCGGCCGCGACGCCTGCTGCTCGACGAGCTTCTCGAACTGCGCGATCGCGTCCTTCTTCTTGCCGAGGAAGTCGGGGTAGAAGGTGTAGCTGACCGCCTTGGTGAAGCGCGCCTCCCAGTGGTTGTCGTCGAGCGCGAGCACCTTGTCGAACACCCCGTCGGCCTTCATCGAGTTCTGCCACTTGGTCGGGTCCATCTGGACGTAGGCCAGGTAGGCGTTGGCGAGGTTCATCTGCGCGGTCGTGTCGTTGGGGTTGGCCTTCGCCAGCGCCTCGAACTGCTTGACGACCTCGTCCATGCGACCGGCGGCGAAGGCGCGCTTCCACGCGTCCGGGTTGTTCCAGAAGTTCTTGCCGACCAGCAGCTCGAACTCGGTCGCGACGTCGAACGTCGCCGCCTTGCCCGCGGTCCCCGAGGCCGCGGCGGCCAGCACACCGGCGTCGCCGCGCTTCGCCAGGTAGGCCTCGATGGCGGCCGCGATCTGCGCGTCGCTGACCGGCGCGGCCGAGCGCTCGGCCACCGGTGTCGCCTGGGCCGGATGCGGCGCATTGGCGAGTTCGGCGAGCTGGCTGCGCAGCGCCGCGTTCTCGCCGCGCAGGTCGGCGACCGCCTGGCGCAGCTCCGGCAGCCCCTCGGTGGCAACGGGCGCCGCGGGGGCGGTGGCCTGCACGACCCCGTAGGCGGCGGCGGCGGCGAGGACGACGGAAGCGGCGATCGTGGCGAGGGCGTTCATGGGCGTCAGGGTGCGCAAGGTAGCCTCCGGGATTCGCATTTTGTCGCCCGTGGCGGCGCGTTCGGGCACACTGCGCGCGCCATGCAGGTCTACGACACGCACTGCCACATCGGCCTCGACGGCAAGGTCGACGCCGCGACCGACCACGCTCGCGCCGTTGCCGCCGGCGTCACGCGCATGCTGGTCGTCGGCATCGACGCGGCGACGACGCAGGCCGCGCGCGACCTGGTCGGGCTGCCCGGCGTGCGCTGGTCGGCTGGGCTCCACCCCAACGACGCGACGCGCTTCGCCGCCGAATGGCCGGCGATCGCGGCGCTGGCGCGGTCGCCCGGCTGCGCGGCGATCGGCGAGACCGGCATGGACTGCTACCGCGACCGCACGCCGCTCGACCAGCAGGAGGCGTCGCTGCGCGCGCACCTGGCGCTGGCCCGCGAGCTCGACCTGCCGGTGATCTTCCACTGTC
>CAYMRG010000550.1:0-3967 GCA_964392555.1 uncultured candidatus Brocadiaceae bacterium | reverse complement strand
GCTCGCACGCAGTTTCTCATGGATCGGCCAGCCGTTCGATGCGCTGGCGATCGCGCAGAACCTCGCCGCCGAGCCGCGTCACCCACGCTGGAACGACCCCGAGCAGGACGATTCGATCGCCGGCTATGCGCGCGCCCGGCTGGTGCAGATCTGCGAGGACCACGACCTCTACGAAGTGGCGCTCGAGCTGGTTCGCGATGGCGTGCTGCCGGCGGGTTGCGGCGTGCACGGCGACACCGCGCGGCTGTTGCTGCAGGGGCGCGCGCTGTATCGCCTGCATCGCGACGCCGAAGCGGAGCCGGTGCTCGCCGAATTGCGCGCGCTGCTGGCGCGGGTCCGCGCCGACCGCGCGAACGCGATCGACACCGCGGAGGCGAAGGCACTCGCGACGCCGGCCTCGCGCGGCAAGGTGCTCGAGGCGATCGCCGAGGCCGGCCGCAAGCCGACCGACGACGTGCACCGCGTGCTCGACGCGCTGCGCGAACTCGACGGCGAGAAGTTGCTCGCCCAGGGCGACGCCAAGGGCGCGGTCGCGGTGTTCGAGACGCTGCCGGATCTGCCGAAGACGCTGTTCGCCGATGCCCTGGTCGCGGCGGGCGAGCCGCAGCGCGCGATCGACCTGCTCGAGCCCGAGGTGCGCGAGCGGCCGAACCGCCTGCCGACCGCGGGGCGATTGTTCGCCGCCTACCAGAAGGCCGACGAGGCCAGCGGCACGCGCGCGCACCTCGATGCGATCCGCGAACTGATGCTGGAGATGCCCAGCGTCGACGATCTGGTCGTGCACGTCACACCGTTCGTCCGGCGGATCGGGGTCGGTGCCGACATCCGCAGGCCGCAGGTGGGGTCGCGAGCACCGTTCACGATCGACTTCGACGCGGCGACCTACGGACAGCGGCCCGAGCTCGCGACGCTCGGCCAGCCGCTGTGGCAGCCGTGGCTCGCCGCCGACTTCGACCTGCCGGCCACCGATGGCGCGCGGCGGTCGCTGCACGGCCAGCGCGGCAAGCCGACGCTGGTCGTCTTCTACCTCGGCTTCGGCTGCCTGCACTGCGTGCAGCAGCTCGAAGCGCTGGCGCCGCGCGCGGCGGCGTTCGCGGCCGCCGGCATCGACCTGCTCGCGGTCGGCAACCAGTCGCTCGCAGCCGCGCAGGAGGGGGTGGCGGCGCTCGGCGCAGAACGCCCACCGTTCGCGCTGCTCGCCGATCCCGAACTGACCGCGTTCCGCGCCTTCCGCTGCTACGACGACTTCGAGCAGCTGCCGCTGCACGGCACGTTCCTGATCGACGGCGACGGCCGCGTCCGCTGGCAGGACGTCGGCGCCGAACCGTTCCTGCAGCTCGACTGGCTGCTCGCCGAGAGCCGGCGGCTGCTGGCGCTGCCCGCATCCGGTGCGAACGGCACCGCCGGCCACTGAGCGACCGAGCCCCGCCGCTCAGCGCGGCCGCGGTTTCGGCCGCAGCAGCAGGTCCTGGTAGTCGAAGCTGAAGTCGACCTCGCCCGAGAACGGCGCCATGGTCGCGTGGTCGATGGTGCCGTCCGGCATCAGCGTGAAGGTGACGAAGGCATCGGCGCGCAGGCCGCGGTCGTCCCAGCGGGCGACGAACGTGTCGTGCTGCCAGGGCTCGAGCCGGCCGGTCAGCAGCGGCGTGTGTGCGAAGGTGATGCGCAGGCCGTCGTCGGCGGCGATGACGTCGATGTCGCCGTACCAGCGGTCCTGGTAGCTGCCGGCGTAGGCCGCGAGCGGCAGCGACGGCCTGCCGGGCTTGCGTTCGCTCGCGGCCTTGGCGACCTGTTCCGCCACCGCCTGGCGCGCCTTGCTCTCGGCCTGCTGGAAGGTCTTCAGCCAGTCCTTGTCGTCGGCGTGGAACTGATGATCCAGCGCGCGATAGACGATCGCGTCGATGCCGGGCAGGCACTCCTGGTTGGTCAGCACCGCGATGCCGAACTGCAAGTCGGGCACCCACAGCACGCGCGAGACGGCGCCCGGCAGGCCGCCGGTGTGCGTGATCAGCTTCTTGCCGCGGTAATCGGACACGCCGAGGCCCAGCGCGTAGCCGCGGAAGTTCGGCCGCAGCTCGGCGAGCACCGGATCGGGGTCCTTGACCGGGATCGGCGTGACCAGCGTCGTCAGTCGCCGCCAGCCAGCTTCGCTGATCAGCGGCTGGCCGTCGCCGAGTCGGCCGCGACCCAGCAGCAGCTTGAGCCAACGCGCCATGTCCTCGGCGTTGCTGCGGATGCCGCCGGCCGGGTTCGTGGTGTCGCTGTTGTCGGGCACCACCGCCTGCACCGTGCCGTCGACGCGCGCGAAGGTGCCCGCGGCGTTGCCCGCGGCGATCGCCGCGTCGGCGTTCGGGAAGCTGTGCGCCATGCCGACCGGTTGCAGGATCTGTTCGCGCACGAACTGCTCCCAGGTCTGGCCGCTCAGCGCCTCGATCACTTCGCCGGCCACCAGGTAGAGCACGTTGTCATAGGCGTAGGTGCTGCGGAAGCTGGTCGCCAACGGCACGTGCCGGAGCCGGGCGACCACTTGCTTGCGGTCGTAGGTGGAGCCGGGCCACCACAGCAGGTCGCCGGCACCGAGTCCGAGCCCGCTGCGGTGCACCAGCAGGTCGAGCACGGTCAGCTCGCGGCTGACGTAGGGATCGCTGAGCTGGAACGACGGCAGGTGGTCGACCACGCGATCGTCGAACCGCAGCTTGCCGCGTTCGGCCAGGATCGTCAGCGCGACCGCGGTGAACACCTTGCTGTTGGAGGCGATGCCGAAGTTGGTCCGTTCGTCGACCGGTGTGGCCGCGCCGAGGTTCTGCACGCCGTAGCCCTTGGCCAGCACGGTCTCGCCATCCTTGACCACCGCGATGCACAGCCCCGGGATCTCGAAGATCCGCAGCACATCGGCGACGTAGGCATCGAATTCGGCCGGCAGCGCGGCGTGTGCCGCCGGCGTGGTGGCGACGTTCGCCTGGGCGCTGAGCACCGGCGCCAGCGCGGCGAATGCGAAGGCCAGGGGCAGCAGGTAGCGGGGTATGGCGGAGTTCTGGCGCATGGGTAGGGGCGGCATCGTCCGGGGACGACGCGTCGGCCACAATCGCTGCTCGGTGCGTCTGCGTCCGGTGCGACCGGCGCCGAACCGCGGCGCTCCGCGCGCGAGGAGTTGCCGGAACTGCCGTTGCCGTCGGCACCTCGGCGTGGCATCCTTCCTGCCTCACACACACCCGCTCTCGAGTTCGGAGGTCCAGGCTTGGTCGTCGTTCCGCGCAAACAGCGCTCCAAGGACAAGGTCATCACCGACCGGCGTAGCCTCGCCGCGATCCTGAACGGGTTGCGCGCCAGCGGCAAGGTGGTGGTCCTGACCAATGGCGTGTTCGATCTCCTCCACGTCGGTCACACGCGCTGCCTCGAGGACGCGCGTTCGCGCGGCGATCTGCTGGTCGTCGCCATCAACAGCGACAAGTCGGCCGAGGCGCTGAAGGGCAAGGGCCATCCGATCCTGCCCGAAGACGAGCGCATGGAAGTGCTCGCCGCGCTGTCGTTCGTCGACTACGTGACGTGCTTCGACGAGCCGACCGCCGACGCGTTGCTCGAGCAACTGCGCCCCTCGCTCTACGCCAAGGGCACCGACTACACGCTCAAGACCCTGCCCGAGAAGGACACGCTGAAGGCCCACGACATCAAGGCCGTGTTCGTCGGCGACAAGAAGGGGCATTCGACCAGCAAGCTGATCCAGAAGATCCGCAAAAAGAAGTTCGAGTAGGGGGGGGGACGCGCGGAGCGACCGCCGGGGCTGCGTCAGAATCGCGGCGGTCGTGCTCGGCGGGGCGAGGCCCCGCCTCCGCGCGCCGCCGCGATTCTTCCTTGCCGCGGCGGCCGCTGCGCGCGTCCCCCGTCAATGGTGGGCGGCCTTGGGTTTTGGCTCCGCCGAGCACGCTGGCAGGGAGCGCGCGCAGCGCGCGAGCGCCGCAGGCGCTCG
>CAYMRG010000549.1:2064-3971 GCA_964392555.1 uncultured candidatus Brocadiaceae bacterium | reverse complement strand
CGAGCACGTCGCGCGGCACTTCGTAGCGCAGCTGCGTGCCGCCCTTCAGGTCGGGCCCGAGCGGGACCTTCATCGTGAAGACGCAGGCGAGTCCCGCCGCGACGGCGAGCAGGACCAGGAACAACTGACGTTTCGCGTTCTCGAGCATGGCAGTGGATTGGCTCGCCGGTGGGTGCGCGCGGCCCGAACGGGCCGCGGCGCGGCAGTGCTGCCGGCCCGATGTTCGACCGACGGACGGTCGATCGCTGGGTGCAGGTGAGCCGCGGGCCCCGGCTCGCTGCGTGCCGGCGGCCTACTCGGCGGCCGGCTTCGACGCTTCCTTCTTCATCCCGCTGCCCTTGCCCGAACGCGGGTAGAGCGGCTTGCCGAGGTTCGGCTTGAGGCGGGTCGCCTTGCCTTCCCGATCGCGCAGGTAGTAGAGCTTGGCGCGGCGGATGATGCCGCGCTCGCGCACGGCGATCTCGGCGACGCGCGGCGAGTGCAGCGGGAACGTGCGCTCGACACCTTCGCCGGCGACGATGCGCCGCACGGTCGCCGAGCGACGGACACCGCCACCCTGGAACGAGATCACGATGCCCGAGAAGAGCTGCACGCGCTCCTTGTCGCCTTCCTTGATCAGGTAGTGGACGTCGACCGTGTCACCGATCCCGAAGTCGGGGATCTCGGTCTTCATGTTCTCGAGTTCGATCTGGCGCAGGATGTTCATGGCTGGTTCTGGAAGAGAATGAGATTGGAGTTCGCTCAGGGGATCGCGCCGTCACCGTCGCCCGCCGCACCTTCCCGAGCTGCAAGGGCCCGCTTGGCCACCGTGAGGCGTTCGGCCTCGGCCTGCCGCCAGCGCGCGACCGCGGCATGGTCGCCGGAGAACAGGATGTCCGGCGCCTTCATGCCGCGGAACTCGCGCGGACGCGTGTACTGCGGGTAGTCCATCAGCTCGCCCTCGAACGACTCGAATCGCGCCGAGTCGGCGCAACCGAGCACTCCGGGAATCAGGCGCACCGCGGCTTCGAGCACGACCAGCGCGGCGAGTTCGCCGCCGGCCAGCACGAAGTCGCCGAGCGAGATCTCCTCCCAGGCGAATCCTTGGCGGATGCGCTCGTCGTAACCTTCGTAGCGGCCGCACAGGAACAACAGCCGCTCCATGCGGCTGAGTTCGCGGGCGCGCCGCTGGTCGAAGGTTCGACCACGGGGGCAGAGCAGGATCTTGTGGAACGATCCGTGCGATCGCTCCACGTCATCAACGGCTTCAAAGATCGGTTCGGGCTTCAGCACCATGCCCGGCCCGCCACCGAACGGTCGATCGTCGACCGTGCGATGCGGGTCGAAGGCGTAGTTCCGGAAGTCGACGAGGTCGACCCGGAGGTTGCCTTGGGCCTGGGCAATCCCGAGGATGCTCTCGTCCAGGTAGGGCCGGAGGGCCTCCGGAAAGAGGGTCAGGATGGCGCAGCGCAAGGTGCCTTGCCGCGAAGAAAGGCTGAGCAGAGTAGGGGTTGGTGGGTAGTCGGTCAAGACAACTGGTGCAGCCCGGTGCCCGGCGGGTAGGCTGCCGCCGATGTTCACGGGCCTGGTCCAGGCGGTCGGGGCGGTGGTCGCGAGCGAGCCGGTCGGCGACGAACGGCGGCTGGTGGTCGACCTGACCGGGCTGCCCGGGACCCATCGGATCGGCGATTCGATCGCGCTGTCGGGCGTCTGCTGCACGATCGTGGCGCGCCAGGACGGGGCCGCCGCGTTCCACCTGAGCCGCGAAACGCTGGACCGGACCTGGCTCGAAGCGGCGCGGCCCGGCGACCGGATCAATCTCGAAGCGGCGCTGCGGGCGGGGGATCCGCTCGGCGGCCACCTGGTCCAGGGCCACGGCGACGGGGTCGCGACCCTGCTCACCGGCATCGACCCGCAGGCCGGCGGGC
>CAYMRG010000549.1:0-2054 GCA_964392555.1 uncultured candidatus Brocadiaceae bacterium | reverse complement strand
TGGAGGTCCGGGTGCCCGCCGACCTGCGCCGTTACTGCGTCCACAAGGGGTCGATCACCCTCGATGGGGTATCGCTGACGGTCGCCGGCCTGACCGGGGACTCGGTGGCGATCGCGGTCATTCCGCACACCGCGCAGCAGACGACGCTGGGGGGCCTCCGGGCCGGTGCCCGCCTGCACGTCGAGGTCGACGTGCTGGCGAAGTACGTCGAGAGCCTGCTGGCCCAGCGCGGACTCTGACCGGCGCGGGGGCAGCGGCCGCAGGGCCCGGTTCGAGGAGAGCCGTATGCCCCGGATTCCGTCCTACGTGCCGTTCGCGCGCGCCGGTCGCCACCTGGTCCTGGTCCCCCTGCTGGCCCTGACCGGCTGCTTCACCGCGTCGGTCTGGACGGGGCACCCGCTGCCGCTCGTGGGCGCAGGGTTGCCGCGCACCGGGTCCCAGGTCGGGACCAGGCTGGCGGCGACGCCGTTCGCGCTGGCGCTCGACTTCCTGACCTGGCCGGTGCAGCTGTGCCTGCTCGGCTCGGGCTACCAAGCGGAGGCTGATTCCGAGCCGCCGCTGACCGAAGAGCAGGAGCGGATGCGGCGCCACCGGCAGCTGCTGCGCGACGACGCGCGGCGGGTCGCCGTGGCGGGGAAACGTTGAAGTCGGCGCCGGCAGGGTGGATGGGGGGAGTGTCGCGACGGCGGTCCTGGTAGCGTGATGCTGCCCCCGGGATCCAAAGGAGCCACGCCATGCCTCGCCGTCTGCTGTTCGCCGTCGCCGTCAGTGCCGCCCTGCCGGCGCAGAACGTCCTGCACTACAAGTTCGACGAACACTGTGGTGCCGAAGTCGTCAACTTCGCCGGTTCGACGACCGGCAACGCGGCGATCCACACCGTGCTGCCCGGCGGTCCGGACGCGGCGCGGATCGTCGGCCGGTTCGACCAGGCGCTGTCGGGCACCGCGGGAACGGGGACGACCACCTACCTGACCACCGGGTGGGCGCCGGCGACCGCGACCGGCAGCTTCTCGTTCGCGATGTGGATCCGCAACCACCCGGGCAATCCCAGTGCGATCGGCTTCGGCTACCTGTTCGGCGCGCAGGGCGGCAACTTCCGCGTGTTCACCGGATCGTCCGGCAAGCTGTTCCTGTCGGGAGTGCCCGGCTCCGCGACCAGCGCCGCCAACCTGACGACCCTGCTCAACGCCGGCTGGGTGCACGCGGCCTGCACCGTCGATGGCACCACCAACCAGGCGACGTGGTACATCGACGGCGTCGCCGACCCGACCGTGACGATGACGCAAGGTGTGGCGCTCGCCGGCACCGACTTCGCGATCGGTGCGCGCGACACCGGTGGTTCCAGCGCGTCGCCGCTCGACACCGACGAGTTCCTGTTCGCCGAGACCCTCTGGACGCCCGCGGAGGTGCTGGCGTTGTCGCAGAACCCGCCGGCGGCTGATGGCGGCTTCACCTCGGGCGTGCCGAGCCAGTGTGGTGCCGGCAACGTCGTGCTGGGCAGCGCAGGCGGCAAGCCGTTCGCCGGCAACCCCAGCTATGCGTTGACCGTCGCGACCGCCACGCCGAGCCTGTTCCTGCTGCTGGTCGGGCTCGATCGCTGCACGTTCGGTGGCGCGGTGCCATTGCCGCTCGACGGCACGCCGCTGCTGCCGTTGCTGAACGGCTGCTGGATCGTCACCGACGCGCCGGTGATCCTGAACGGCGTGGCGGCCGGCGCGCCGGTCACGCTGCCGCTGGCGATCCCGGGCACGGTGCCGAACTCGGTTGCGATCTACACGCAGGCGCTCGGCCTCGACCTCGCCACCGGCGCGAGTTCGATGTCGAACGGCTTCGCGTCGAGCGTCGGCTCCTGAGCCAGCCCCCGGTTTCCTTCCAACCGCCGCCGCAAGCCAGCGAAGCCACGCACCCCACCCGAGCGCGCTCGGGGAACCCCGACGCTCGCAGCACGGCGAAGCCACGCCCCCTGCCGAGCGCGCCGATTTCGTCGTGCGGCAAGGAAGGCGACCCGAAGCCGCGCGGAGGCGGGGCCTTCACCGCACCGAGCACGCTTCGGA
>CAYMRG010000548.1:0-3974 GCA_964392555.1 uncultured candidatus Brocadiaceae bacterium | reverse complement strand
GTCGTAGCCGCCCAGGGTCAGGTGGAGCCCGTCGAGCCCGACGTTGAGGAAGGCCTCGGAGGTGGCGCTGCCGCGGACACCGAAGGCGCGGTTCGCGCCGCTGGCCGCGGTCGGCAGGGCGATGGTCTGCACGAGGGCGCCGAGCGGCGTGTACTCGTCGAGGAAGACGGGTGCGATGTCGCTGCTCAGCGACGCCGTGCCGTCGCCGACGCGGACGACGACGAGGTTGCCGAAGGTCATCGGCAGTTGGGCGACGGCGGCGGCGGCCAGGGCGGCGCCGGCGAGGAGCGACCGGAGGGTGGAGGTCAGCATGGGGATCACGTTCGGGTTGGACGGAGGATTCCGTTCCCGAACAGGATCCACGGCCGCATGCACCTGCGATCAGGGCAGCTTGAAGCGAGGGTGAACGGCGCGCGCGCTACTTCGGCTTCGGCTGGTCGGCGGCGCGCTGGCCGGGTTCGCGCCCGTGCACGATCTTGGCCCAGGCTTCGTTGTAGCTGAACGTCGGCGACTGCTCGTAGTCATGGCACTGCACGCACAGCAGCGACGGCTGCGCACCGTCGAGGATGCCGAGGCGGGCGGTGCCGTTGCTCGCGATGTGCGCGCTGGCGGGGCCGTGGCAGCGTTCGCAGCCGACGTTCTCGAGCTGCGGCGTCTCCTCGGGCGAGACGAAGCCGGTCTGCTCGCGGTAGCCGACGGTGTGGCAGCCGACGCATTCGGGGTAGGCGGTGACCGGCCAGCCGTACTTCTTCGGATCGGCCTCGGCCTTTTCGAGTGTTGCCCAGGCGTGGCCGTGGCGCGTCGCTTCCCAGGCCGTGTAGGCGCTGGCGTGGCAGCCGCGGCACAGCTCGTTGCCGACGTAGCTGGCGCCGCTGGTGGTCGGCCGCTGCCGCGCCAGCTTCTCGCGCAGCGAGTCCGCCTTGACCTGGTTGCGGTGGTCGAGCAGGGCCTGCTTGACGTCGGGATCGCCGCCGCCGCCGGGCACGGTGCGGCTGCCGGTCAGCGGCACGGGTTCACACACCGCGGTCGGCCCCTGCGCCTGGCGCGCCAGCTTGACGTCGAGCAGCACGCGACCGCGGATGCCGGCGACGACCATCAGGCTCTTGCCGATCGCGACCGGCGAGGTCTCGGGTTCGCTGTAGCCCTCGTCGCAGCAGACGACCAGGTCGGGTGCCGGGGCGAGGCCGGGCACGAGCTTGCGCGCCGCGGTCTCGGTCGTGTGCAGCAGCAGGATCCGCAGCGTGTCGTCGCCGGCGCCGGCCATCGCCGCGGCCCAGCCTTCGCCCGGCGAGCGCAGCGTGACGCCGGCGTCCGCGCCGCGCAACCCGTCGGGCAGGGCGAGCGCCAGCGAGCCGATGCGCAGCGTCTTGCCGCGCACATGCTTCTCGACGAACGGCTTGAACGGCCAGTCGGGGCGCTCGCTCGCCAGGTCGGAAGCGACGAACGTCGCCATCGACGCGTACATCGACCACTGGTCGAGCGGCAGGCGCAGGTCGTTCGGGGCGATGCCGATCGCGTCGTAGGGGTGCGCCATCTGCCCGAGCACCTGCGTGATGACGAACAGCTTCGCCTGCGCGAGCTCATCCGTGCCGTCGAGCAGGTCGCCGCCTTCGAGCAGCACGTCGTAGGTGCGCTGCTCGGCGATGTGCTGCATGCGCCGCGCGAGCCCGCCGAGCTGGCCGCTCGAGCAGCCGCACGGTTCGAGGTGACCGAGCAGCGATCCCGAGACGAGGATGCGGACCGTGTCGGCGCCGGCCGGTGGCACGGGCGGCTGCGGATCCTGCGCGGCCGGGGCCTTGGTGGGGGCGACGCCGTCGCCACACTGGGCGAACGTCGTGATCGTGGCGAGGGCCGCGAAGGCGAGGACGGGAAGGGCGACGGTGTGGGCCAGCTTCATCGTGTGGCGGGGAAGACTACCAGTTCGATCGGCAGCGTCGGCCCGATCCCGGTCGCAGTCTTCGCCAGCACGATCCGGCCGCGGAACCCGGTGGTTCGGCCACCGAGATAGCGCACGGTCATGCGATGCACGCGATCGCGACCGGGGACGGGAGAGAACGTGACCGCGAACGCCGCGGTGGCGTCGACGCCGTCCTGGTCGACGAGCTCGCGGATGACGAACTCCGCAGGTCGGCTCGCATCGTGGTCGGTCACCAGCACGAATTGGTCGGCGCTCTCGTCCTCGGTCTGGGCCCGTTCGAGTTCGGCGCGGAACGACACCTTGGCCATCGGCGAGGCCTCGAGGTCGTCGACCACCTTCCAGGTCGCCGCGAGGTTGACCGCATAGCCGGACGGCAGGTCGGTCGCGACCCGGACGATGCCGCGGTAGCTGCCTGGCTCGCCGGGATGGCAGCGCACCCGCAGCACGGTCTCGTTGATCTCGGGCACCAGTTCGGCCTGCAGCTGCGGCAGCGTGGTGCTGACCGGTCCGAACCGCACGTTGGGATGGGCGCGGTCCCCGCGCAGGCGGGTCTCGAGCACGGCCTCCGACGAGCGCGGCACCTTGCCGAAGTCGAGCGCCGCGAACGGCCGGCACTCGATCGGCGCGTCGATGCCGAACCGCAGTTGGAACGGCCACTGCAGCCGGTTCTGGCCGGTGAGATCCGTCGTCGGTTGCAGCAGCACGTAGCCGCGCGTCTGCGTCACCGGCAGATCGACCGGGTCCTTGGTCACCGTCTCGATGCGGATCCGCGCGATCAGCGTTTCGCCGGGTTGCGCCGCGTTGATCGTGTCCGGTCGGCCGTCGATGGGGCGTTCGTGGCCATCTTGCCCTTGGTACAGCAATTCGCCGTGCCCGCAGGAACAATCGAGCTGCACGCGCAGCGGCACGCATTCGCAGGGCAACATGCTCGCGTCGAGGATGAAGTCCGACGTGCGGGCTTCGCCGTGCGGGATCAGGCCGAAGTCCCTGGTCAGCGTCGGCAGGGTCACGGCTTGGAGGGTGGGATCCAGGGCGGTGGTGGCGGCACCGACCCGATTCGGCTCGTCACCGCAGCTGGCGAGGCATGCGGCGAAGGTGGTGAGGAGCGCGAAGCGCAACCGCGCATTCTAGGCGCAGGCGCGTTCCGGAGTGGCAAGGAAGCCCGTACAGACTCGCGGCCGCACCCGGGTGCAGGTGCGGCCGCGAGGGTTGCCAGAGTGTCCGTCCCCTGAGGAGCAACCGACGGGCCAACCGCTCCGGGCCAGCCGCGGGCACGCCAACCCGCGGTGCCATGGCCGGTGGCCCAGGGGCGGTCGGGCATGGCCAACCCGTGGCACCATGGCGACATGGCGGGGGCACCATGGCGCGGCTGCCATGGCGTGCGCCGCGCCGTCAGCCGAGCAGGTGGTGCCGCTTCAGCTTGCGATGCAGGGTCGTGTAGTCGATCCGCAGCGCCCGGGCCGCCGCCGCCTTGTTGCCGCTGCACGCCGCCAGGGTCGTGCGCAGGATCTCGGCTTCGAGCGTGTCGCTGGCGGCGCGCAGGCGCTCGGCGAGCGAATGGTCGCCATCGCCAAGCTCCGTGGGTGCCGGGCCGGTGGCCGTGGTCGTCTGGCCGGTCGCCAGCGGCACGGCGAGGTCGGCCGCCTCGATCTCGTTGGCGCTGCACAGCAGCACCGTGCGGCGCACGACGTTGCGCAGTTCGCGCAGGTTGCCCGGCCAGCCGTGCTGGATCAGCGTTCGCTCGGCGCTGGCGTGGAAGCCGACGACGCGCCGGCCGAGTTCCTGGTTCGCCTCGGCGAGGAACAGGCGGGCGAAGTGCACGATGTCCTCGCTGCGCGTGCGCAGCGGCTGCAGCGTCAGCACGAACTCGGCGACCCGATGGAACAGGTCGACGCGGAAGCGGCCGGCGCGCACGTCGGTGTGCAGGTCGGCGTTGGTCGCGCACAGGAGCCGCGCGCGGAACGGCACCGGTTCGTTGCCGCCGACCGGCACGACCGCGCGTTCCTGCAGCGCGCGCAGCAGCTTCGCCTGCAGCGCCGCCGGCATGTCGCCGACC
>CAYMRG010000547.1:0-3986 GCA_964392555.1 uncultured candidatus Brocadiaceae bacterium | reverse complement strand
ATCGCCAGCACGGCTTCGACCTCGCGCCCGAGCAGCGTCGCCAGGTCGTCCATCGGCTGGACGTCGAGCGGCCGGTGGGTGGCGACCCGCAGGAGCGTGCCGGTGTCCTCGATCGCGATCAGGCCGTGCGTGCGCGCGAACTGCACCGGGATCTGCTGGATGAACGCGTTCGGCACGCCGGTGCCTTCGAGGCTCTGGCGGAACTCGAGTCCGAGCAGGTCGGCGAAGAACGTCAGGCACTTGCTCTCGGTCAGCAGGTTCTTGCCGACCAGCACCTGGTCGAGCGCCTGGCCGGTCTCGCGTTCGGTGCGGAGCGCCTCCTCGATCTGCGCCGGTGTCAGGCCCGCCTTGCGCAGCAGGGCCTCGCGGACGCGGTCGTGCGGCGCCGCGGCGGTGTTGGCCGGCTGGCTGGTCACTTCGGGCCTCCGGTGGTCTCCGGCTCGGGGCTCGGCGGCGCGATCGGCGCGTTGGGCTCGCGCTGGTAGCGACGCCACGACGGCATCTCGAACTCGCCCTGGCGGTCGAGGTCCTCGACCGTGGTGCCGTCGTCGTCGAGCTGGCGCGCGGCGGCGCCGCGGTCGGTCCAGCGGTGGTCGATCAGCCGCAGACGACGCTCGCCGATGTAATCGGCGGCCTCGAGCTTCTTGCGCTGGCTGACGTGCCAGAGGTCCTGGAAGTCGGGCTCGTCGAGGATGGTCGGCGTGACGAAGAAGTAGAGGTTCGTCTTGGTCGTGGTGTCCTCGCTCTTGCGGAACAGGATGCCGAGGATCGGGATGTCCTTGAGCAGCGGGATGCCGCCGTCGCTGTGCGACTCGGAGTCCTCGATGACACCGCCGAGCACCATCGTCGAGTCGCTCGGCATCGTCACCTGGGTCTTGATCGTGCGGCGCAGCACGACGCCGCCACCGGTCGCCGAGTTCGGGTCGAAGGCGCCGACGAAGCGGGAGACCTCGAGGCTGATGTTCAGCCGCAGGTAGTTGTTGGGCGAGATCGTCGGCGAGATGTCGAGCGTGATACCGGCGTTGCGCGGCTGACCCGACGAGGTCGTGGTCGTCGCCGTGCTGGCGTTGCTCTGCAACGTCGGGCGCTCCTCCTCGGTCTTGACGACGGCGGTCTCGTTGTTGTTCACGAGCACGCTCGGCAACGACAGGATGTTGGCCCGGTCGTCGCTCGACAGCGCGTTGATCAGCAGCGGCACGGCGAAGTCGCCGCCGCTGATGATGCCGCCGGTCAGACCTTGCAGCGGGTTCGTGAAGTCGGGCAAGCGCGTGTCGGGCAGGCCGTCGCCGTCCTGGTCCGTGAAACTCGACTGGCCGAAGTGCGAGAAGCCGAAGCCGCGCGTGAAGTTGCCGGACGACTTCAGGTCGAGCAGGCCGAGCTCGACGCCGAAGCGGTCGAGATCGCCGGTGGTCAGTTCGACGAGCGCCGCCTCGATCAGCACCTGCGGCTGGCGCACGTCGAGCCGCGAGATCAGCGCCAGCACCTGCTCGTACTTCGAGCCGGCGGCCGAGATCAGCAGGCTGTTGCTCTCCTTGTGCGCGTAGATGACGGTCTTGCGCGTGCGGCGGGCGGCGTTGGCGCCGGGGGAAGCGCCGCTGGCCGCCGTCGTCTCGGCGCTGTTGTCCTCCGACATGAACTGGCTCAGCGTGCCGCGCAGGTCCTCGGCGAGGACGTTCTTCAGGTGGACGACGCTGGCCGCGCTCTCGATCGGCTGGCTCGGGATGTCGAGGCGCGCGATCAGCTCGAGCGCCTCGCGCACCTGCTCCTGGGTGCCGCTCAGCACGAGTGCCTTCAGCGAGCTGTGGACGACGACCTTGAGCTGGGCCTGGCTCGCGCCGGCGGAAACCTGACCGCCGGCACCGGCGGCCTGCTCCTGCACGATCTGCTGGCGAAGGCGGACCCGGCTCTCGAGCACTTCGGTCAGGATCGGCTCGAGCTCTTCCGGCGCCGCGTGCTCGAGCACCTGGACCTGGACGGCCAGGTCGGGCTGGTCGATCGGCACGTCGACGAGCTTCAACAGCTCGACCGCGGCGAACACCTGCGGGCCGTAGCCCTGCAGCAGCATCGCCGTGTTGTTGCCGACGTTGCCGAGCGTCAGCGTGCCGCCGCCCTGCGACGTGCCGGTCTGGGCGAAGAACGGGCGCAGCGCGTTGGTCGCGACCGTCGCGTTGATGTTCTTCAGCGGCACCGTGGTCAGGATCGGCACGCCCGTCTGGTTGCGGTAGTTGGGCAGTTCCGCCGACGTCACGTAGCGCGCGCCGTTCGTGATCTCGCGCTGGCGCGCGCCGGCGATGGCGACGATCTCGAGGATCTCCAGCGCACCTTCGCCGCGCGAGACGATGGCGAAGCCCTTGACGTAGAGCATCGTCGTGAAGAAGGAGTAGAAGTCCTCCTTGAAGGTCTCACGCTTGAACCGCATCGGCCCGAGGATGCTGATCGTGTTGCCGGGGCCGGGGGGGATGTCGGTCGCGCTCGGCGTGATGAACGTCCGGCCGGTGACCTCCTGAGCCCACTTGATGAACTCGATCAGGTCCATGCCGGTGTTCTCGTTGATCGAGACGATCACCGTGTCGGTGTCCTTGTCGAACACCATGGTCTGCTTCGGTCCCTGCGGGTCCTGCCCCTGAGCGGCCGGCTTCTCCTGGGTGCCCTGCGCGGCGAGCGGCGCGCCACCCAGAAGCAGGCCGCCGAGCAACGCCGTCAGCGCCAGGGCGCATCGGTTCGCAGCAACCGACCGCAGGGGCCCATCGCAGCGGCGGATCGCGAGGCCGGGCACGGCGACCGGGACGGATAGGGTGGAACGTTCGCGACGAAGGACTGGGTCGGCCATCTTGTTGCTTGCGTGCGGATGCCGCGGGCGCGGTTGGCGGCGTCTTCCGACAGGGAAGGCTTGGCTTTTATTTCCGCTCGACGACGCAAGGAAGCCGGAAGTCCGTGTTTCCGACTTTCCGATTGCACCGTTTCCTCACCGTGGGTTGCATAGCTCCGGCGCTGCGCGAGGTGACTCCGACGGCGCCAGTTGCGGCGATGAAGCTCTCCGATCTGATCACCCGGGACCTGGTCGAGTTGCCGTTGCAGGCGGCGGACAAGTGGCAGGCGCTGGCGGCGATTGCGCGCGTGCCGGTGCGCGCGGGTCGCTACCCCGCTGGCATGGTCGACGCGGTCGAACAGGCGCTGGTGTTGCGTGAGCGCAGCATGACCACGGGGATGGAACACGGGATCGCGATCCCGCACGCGGCGATCGACGGCATCGACGAGCTGGTCGCGGTGCTCGGCATCAACCCGGTCGGCATCCCGTTCGAGACCCTGGCCGGCGCGCCGGCGCGGATCGTGATCGGTCTGGTGATCCCGCGCAGCAAGAAGCTGGCGCACATCAAGACGCTGGCCGAGATCGCCCAACTGCTGTCGCGGGCCGAGGTCCGCGATCGACTGCTGCGCTGCACGTCGGCCGACGAGGTCGTCGGCGCGCTGGCCGAGCTGCAGGGGCAGGTGCGTTGACCGGACGGTCGGTTTGATCCGGAGCTGACGACTACCCGGCGGCCACCACCCCAGGCCACTTCCCCGGCGGCCACTCCAGGCAGCCAGTGCCCGGCGGGTGCGCGCGTCCCTGGTCGCGTCGCTGCGGTCGGCACTTGGCCGGCAACGCCGTCGATGCGGTGAGGCGGAGGGGCCCGGGTGGCGCTTGCACGCGCTCGCCGGAACCGTATGCCGGAGCCCCCCGATGAGCGCCGATGCCGTCGACTCTCCGAACGTGCCCTGGTGGGTGCCCGCCTGGGTGGCCGTGACCACCGGTCTGGCCGGCGCGTGGTCGGCGGTGGGGGCCTTGGCGGCGCTGCAGCGCGGCGCACCCGCCGCGCTGGTCGGCGTCGCCGCCGCGACCTTCGCGGCCGCGCTGCTGCTGGCGCGCAGCGGCAGCCGTGCGATCGGTCGCTGCCTGCCGCTGGTCGCGTTCGCGGCGGCGATCGGCGCGCTCTGGAGCTGGTGGG
>CAYMRG010000546.1:0-3988 GCA_964392555.1 uncultured candidatus Brocadiaceae bacterium | reverse complement strand
CGATGTACGTCGAAGGCTTCCGCCAGGGTCAGCAGTTCCTGGAGACCGCGGCGCGCGTCACGGCGAAGAAGCCGGTGATCCTGCTCAAGGGCGGCCGCACGGTGCGCGGCGCGCGCGCGGCGCGTTCGCACACCGGTGCGCTGGTCGGGTCGTTCCCGGTGTTCCGCGCCGGCCTGCGCCAGGCCGGGGTCGTGCTGGTGCGGCGCTCCGACGAGCTGCTGCAGACCGCGCTGACGCTCGCCAGCCAGCCGGCGCGCGGCGGCTACCGCGGCATCGCCGTGCTGACCGACGGCGGCGGCCACGGCACGCTGGCGATGGACGCGCTGCACTCGCACGGCGCCAACCTCGGCGAACTGTCGCCGACGACGGTGCTCGAGCTGCAGCGTGAACTCGGCCAGCACGCGCCCGGCAACCCGGTCGACCTCGCCGGCGCCTCGGACGCGGATCCGATGGCGTTCGCGCGCTGCGCCGACCTGCTGCTGCAGGACGAACGCGTCGGCACGCTGCTCGTCGTCGGCCTGTTCGGCGGCTACCACCAGCGCTTCGCCGCCGAACTGCTGGCGCGCGAGGTCGCGGCCGCGCACGCGCTGGTCGAGTCGGCGACGCGGCACCGCCGCGCCCTGGTCGTGCACAGCCTCTACGCGCAGACGCCCAGCGAACCGCTCGACGTGCTGCGCAAGGCCGGTGTGCCGGTGGTCGGTTCGCTCGAGGTCGCCAGCCGCTGCGCCGCGGCCTGCTACGAACGCGGCCGCCAGCTCGATCGCCGCCGCGGCACGCCGCCGCCGGTCGACGGCGCGCAGTGGAGCGGGTTCTCGACGATCCGCCGGCAGGAGCGCCGGGTGCTGCTCGAGACCGAGGCCCGCGACCTCGCCATGGCCTACGGCGTGGTCGCCGTGCCGGCGACCTTCTGCGCCGACGCCGACGAGGCCGCCGCGGCCGCGCACAAGGTCGGCGGCCCGGTGGCGATCAAGGCGGTCGCCGGCGGCGTGCTCCACAAGACCGAGGCCGGCGGCGTGCGCATCGGCGTGCCGCCGGCCGAGGCGGCGAGCGCGTTCGCGGCGATCGCAGCCGCGGTGCGCACCTACTGCCAGAAGCGCGGCGCCGACCCCGACCTGCGCGGCATGCTGGTCGCGCCAGCACTGCCGAAGCCGATCGTCGAGCTGCTGGTCGGCTACAAGAAGGACCCCCACTACGGCGGCGTGATCGTGGTCGGCCTCGGTGGCACCACCGTCGAAGTGCTCAAGGACGTCACGCTGCGGCTGCTGCCGTTGTCGCGCGACGACGCGCGTGCGATGCTCGCCGAGATCAAGGGCGCGCGGCTCTTGCGCGGTCACCGCGGCGCGCCGGCGGTCGATCGCGAGGCGATCGTCGACACGATCATGGCGTTGGCCGCGTGCGCGCGCAGCAACCCCGAGATCGTCGAGATGGAGATCAACCCGCTGTTCGCCTACGAGCACGGCGCGGTCGCCGTCGACGTGCGCGCGCTGCTGTAGCCCGGACCTCACACCGAGCGCCGCGCGTCATCGCGCGGTCGGGCCGAGCGACGTCTTGCCCATCGACACCAGCGCGCGCAGCGCGTCGGCGGTCTTGATGTCGAGCCGGCGCAGCCGATCGGCGCCGATCAGCACCAGCCGGCCGTTGGTCGGATTCGGCGAGCTCGGCACGAACACGAGCTTGTGCGGCGTGCCATCGGGGCCGGGCGCTTCGCCGGTGACCAGGCCGATCTCGTGGCCCTCGTCGCAGGCGACCGCGACCACGCCGTGGAAGAACCGTTCGCGGCTCGAGTCGTAGCCGAGGATCTCCTTCAGCGACTGGTAGAGCGTGCCGAGCAGCGGCAGGCGCTCGAGGACGCGGTCGACGCGGCGCCACAGCCAGCGACCGAGGAACGTCGTGACGAACAGGCCGACCAAGTAGATCGCGACCAGCGCGAGCAGCAGGCCCAGGCCCGGGAAGTACCACGTCTGCTTGCTGAGCCACGAGCCGGAGATCGCGCCTTCGAGCCAGACGACCGTGAAGACCGCGCCGCCCATCGGCAGCAGCGCGACGATGCCGGCGACCAGGCAGCGGGTGACGTGACGGGTCGGTGCGATCATGACGCGCCGCAGCATACGGCGGCGGCCCGCCCCCGCTATCCGTCGAGCCGCAGCCCGCCGAGCGCCGGCACGATCCACGGCGGCTGTTCGCTGTCGACGTCGATCGCGTCACACGGCGGCAGATCCGGCGGCAGCGGCACGGCGAACGGCTGCGCGCCGAGCAGCCGCCGCAGGTAGCCGAGCACGTCGCCGTCGTCGCCAGCCGGCGGCATGCCGGGGTCGACCAGCGCCACCAGCTCCGCCTCGCCGACCTGGCGATCGCCATGGCGGAAGTGGAAGCGGTAGCGACACAGCGGCGCCGCGGCGACGCGCAGCGAGCGGATCGACCGGGTCGTACCGAGCACCAGCCGCCAGCCGCCGCGCGGCACGCAGCGCAGCGCGCGTTCGTCGAACCAGAACGTGCCGTCGGCGATCGGCGCCGTGACGTCGGCGAGCGGCCGCAGCGTGCGCACCGGGGTCCGGTACTCGCCGTCGATGTAGTCGGCGAGATCCTGGCGTTCGCCGCCCGTCAGCAGCGCCGCCAGAGCCTGCCACCGCGCACCGTCGCCGAGCGGCGCGCGGATCACCGCGCGCAGGACGCCGTAGAACGACCGCAGCTCGCCGTTGACCAGCTCGTCGCCGTCGAACGCCAGCGACTCGAGGTAGCCGTCCGGGATCGCGCGCGTGAAGTGGCCGATGCGCCACTGCGCCGGATCCGCGACCGGCAGCCGCATCAGCAACGGGTCGCACAGCCACGGATCGACGAAGTGGAACAGCTCGCCGGCGAGGAACGGGATGCCGCCGGCCATGCCCGCACCGAGCACGATCGGCCGTTCGCGCCCCTGGCGCCGCAGCGCGGTCGTGAACCGGCCGAACTCGGGGATCTCACGCTGCGGGCTCAGCAGGCCCAGGGCGGTGTAGTGGAACCGGCGCTCGTCCTGGATGCCGTGCTCCGGTTCGGCGCGCTCGAGATCGGTCGACGGCGGCCGCAGGCCGGGCGGCACGCCGGGCACGAACGTCAGGCCGAGCGCCGCCAGCAGCACCAGGACCGAGGTCCGCGCGCGCGCCTGGCCCAGCCAGCGCGCCAGCAGGGCGACACCGACCGCGAACGCCGGCACGAAGAACCGGCCGGCCATGAAGTCGCCGCCGACGCGCACGACGTAGAGCACGCCGCAGACCGCGCCGGCCGCCAGCGCGCGCCCGCGCAGCTCGGCGCGCAGCAGGGCGGCGCCGACGCCGCCGGCGATCGCCGCCAGCGTCACCGGATCGTGGCCGAAGGTGTGGACGACGTAGCGCCAGCCCTGCGCGAACAGCGCGGCCTGCGGCACGCCGGTGGCGAAGGCCTTGGCGTAGGCCGTGATCGGGAACGGCGAGCCGTAGTACCAGGTCGCGAACGCGCTCCACGCCGCCAACGGCGCGCAGCCCAGGGCCACGGCCGCGAGGCTGCGCCGCGGCGGCCCGGGCCAGGCGTGCACCAGCAGCAGCGGGGCGACGAGCGCCGCGAGGTCGAGGCGTGTCAGCATCAGCAGGCCCGCCAGCAGCGCGACGGCGCGGATCCGCGTGCCGCCCGCCGGCGTCGCCGCATCGACCCGCGCCAGCGCCACCACCAGCAGCAGCACCAGCGGCGTCTCGAGACCCGACGTCGCGTAGTCGCCGAACGCCCGCGAACCGCACAGCACCGCCAGCACCGCGGCGATCGCGAGCGGCCGACGGGCCAGGCGCGCCAGGCCGACGACGGCGCCGGCCGTCAGCGCGAACGACAGCGCGAGGGTCGTGACGTAGTGTTCGCCGCTGAGCCATCGCACCGCGGCGAGCAGCCAGAACCACAGCGGGTGCGTGTAGGCCTGCACGCGTTCGCCGACGTTCCAGACCGGTCCATGGCCGCGCATCAGGTTCTCGACGAAGCGCAGCGTGAT
>CAYMRG010000545.1:0-3992 GCA_964392555.1 uncultured candidatus Brocadiaceae bacterium | reverse complement strand
CCCAAGGCGTGGAGAGCAAGCGCCCAGCGTTCCACGACTTCGCCGTCGGCCTGCAATTCCCAGGCGAGGCGGCGGTACGGGTCTTCCTGCAGCGCGATCGGGACGTTCGCAGCCGCACCCGCCGCGGCGCCCGGTGCCGGCACGGCGCTGCGCGCGTCGACACTGCCGGGCCGCAGCAGCGGCAGCACCACCCAGACCAGGAACAGGCAGACCGTGATCACGGCGCCGATGGTCGCGATGCCACCGACGGTGATCGTCCAACGGGCGAGGCGATCGAACACGGCGACGCGCGGCGTGGTCTGCCGGCGCCGCGCGATCCCCGTGAACGTGCCGCCGCGCGTCACTTGGCGACGCCGACCTTCGCCAGCTGGGCCGCGGCGAGCTTCGCCGGCAGCGGGAAGTAACCGTCCTTGACGACGTCCTGCTGGCCCTGCTTGCTCAGCACGTAGCGCAGGAACTCGCGGCGCAGCGGATCCAGCTCCGTGCCCGGCTTCTGGTTGACGTAGAGGAACAGGAAGCGCGCCAGCGTGTACTCACCGCTGTAGGCGTTCTCCGGCGTGGCCTCGACGACCTTGCTCTTGCTGTCCTTGGCCAGCGGCACGGCGCGGACGTCGGCCGTCTTGTAGCCGATGCCCGAGTAGCCGATGCCGTACTTGTCGGTCGCGACGCCCTGGACGACGGCCGAACTGCCCGGCTGCTCCTTGACGGTGTCCTTGTAGTCGCCCTTGAACAGCGCGTGCTCCTTGAAGTAGCCGTAGGTGCCCGAGGCCGAGTTGCGGCCGTAGAGGCTGATCGGCTTGTCGGCCCATTCGCCGGTGAGGCCCAGGTCGCCCCAGGTGACGAGGTCCTTCTCGCCACCGCCCTTGCGGGTCTTGCTGAAGATCGCATCGATCTGCTGCAGCGTCAGCGAGGCGATCGGGTTGTCCTTGTGCACGTAGACGGCCAGCATGTCGATGCTGGTCGCGACGGCGGTCGGCTTGTAGCCGAACTTCTTCTCGAACTGGTCGATCTCCGTGTCCTTCATCGCGCGGCTCATCGGGCCGAACTGCGACGCGCCCTCGATCAGCGCGGGCGGCGCGGTCGCCGAGCCCTTGCCTTCGACCTCGCACTTGACGTTCGGGTAGAACTTCGCGAAGCCCTCGGCCCACAGGGCCATCTCGTTGTTCATCGTGTCGGAGCCGACGCTCTTGATGTTGCCGGTGACGCCGGTCACGGGCACGTAACCGGGCAGCGCGGCGTCGACCAGCGAGTGTTCCTTGGTGGCCGAGGCATCGGCGGCGGGGGCCTTCTCCTGGGCCAGGAGGGGGAGCGAAGCGGCGGCGCCGAGCAGCGCCGTCGTGGCAAAGCGGACGATCGTGTTGGACATGGGGTTCCTTGCAGGAGGTGCCCGCGTCGGACACCTTTGCGAACGAAGGTAGGTTCGTCCGTGAAGGCACCGTGAAGGCGCGGTGAGCTTCGTGCGATCGTTCGGCCAACGTCGCCCCTGGAACCGGCGCCATTCCGGCGGGATGCTGGTGCCGATGGCCGAGAGCGACGCCAGCCGTGAGCTCGAACGGATCTCCGCGCCGGTGCGCTGGGCCCGCTGGCTGCGGCGCGTGACCCTGGTGCTGGCGATCGCCGCCGGGGTGCTGTTCTTCAGCCGCTACGGCAGCGAACGTGCCCCGGCGGATTCCGGGCTCGCATCGGTACCGCCCGGTGCGCTGTGCATCGTCGACCGCTGGACCAGCGGCGTGATGCCGGGGCAGAACGTGTTCGTCCTGGTGCCGGGCCGCGGCACCACGGTCGACACCGTCACGGCGGTCGACGGCGATACCGTGACCCTGGGCGCGGCGGGCCCGCTGCCGCGCCGGCAACTCCGCAGCACGATCCTGGTGGTGTTCGACCATGGCCACTGAGCGACAGTTCACGAACTCGCTGGCGCGCTTCTTCGGCTCGCCGCGCGGCGTGCGCATCGGCATCGGCGACGACGCGGCGGTGGTCGGCAACCGCGCCGGCGAATCGGTGGTCTGCTGCGACCCGGTCGTCGCGGGTGTCCACTTCACGGCCGACGATCCGCCGGAGCTGGTCGGACGCAAGGTCGTCAACCGCAACCTGTCGGATCTCGCGGCGATGGGGGCGCGGGCCGACTGGCTGCTGGTGTCGCTGGTGTTGCCGCGCGGCTACCCGGCGCGGGCCCGGGCGGCGCTGCTGCGCGGCATCCGGGCGGCCGCGCGCGCCGGTCGGGCCGCCGTCGTCGGCGGTGACGTCGCGACCTCGCCCGGGCCGCTGGTCGTGACGGTCACGGCGATCGGGCACCTGCCGGGGCGCGCGCTGGTGCGTTCGGGTGCCCGCGCCGGCGACACGATCCACGTCACCGGACCGCTCGGCGGCTCGCGCGCCGGCCACCACCTGCGCTTCCGGCCGGCGCTGGCCGAAGGCGTCTGGCTCGCGCGCCAACCCGCCGTGCACGCGGCCATGGACGTCAGCGACGGCCTGCTGCTCGACCTCGCCACCCTGCTCGCGGCGAGCGGTGGCCTCGGCGCCGAACTCGATCTGCGCGCGCTGCCGGTCCGCCGCGCGGCGCTCGACCTCGCGCGCGGCGACCGCGAACGGGCGCTCCAACACGCGCTGCACGACGGCGAGGACCACGTGCTGCTCTGGACCCAGGCGGCCGCGGCCCGGCTCGCCACCGGTGGTCCGGTCGCCGCCGCCCGCCGCCGGCCGATCGGCCGCGTGCTCGCCGAGCCCGGTCTCTGGCTCGTCGATGACCGAGGTCGCCGCCGGGCCACGGGCCGCCTAGGATTCGAACATGACCTCGACGCGGCTCGTGATCGACCTGCCCGCGGCGCCGGACGCCACGACGAACCTCGGCGCGTGGCTCGGCGCCCGCCTCCACGCCGGTGACGTGGTCGCGCTGGTCGGCGATCTCGGCGCCGGCAAGACCACGCTGGTGCGGGGCTTGGCCCAGGGCCTCGACCTCGACGACCCCGATGCGGTCGCCAGCCCGACCTACCTGTTGGTGATCGAGCATGCCGGACCGACCCCGCTGCTGCACGCCGATGCCTACCTGCCGGGCAAGCTCGCCGGTTTCCTGGCCGATGGCGGACTGGACTACCTCTGGAACGCCAACGCGGTGGTCGCCGTCGAGTGGGCCGATCGGGTCCGCGACCTGCTGCCGGCCGACGCCCTGTGGGTCGAACTGGCGCCGTCCCCGACGGGCGGCCGGACCGTTGCCATGGCGTGTTCGGCGCCGGACCGCTTTCCCTTCCTGGCCGAATTGCCGAAGATCCCCTGGTAGCGGGTGAACCGGGATCCCACGGCACCCGTTCCGGGGGGCCGTCGCCCTCTCCCGCATCGATGCGCCAACGTCCCGTGCCGCCGAACCAGCCCGCCGACCCCACGGTCGAGGTGGACCTGCTCGAGCGCTACCGCAACGGCGACGCGCAGGCCTTCCGCCAGCTGGTCGACCTCTACCGCGACCGGATGGTGCAGTTCTTCTACCGGCTGTGCTGGGACCGCGACCGCGCCGAGGATCTCGCCCAGGACATGTTCCTGAAGCTCCTGCTGTGCAGCAAGCGCTACCGGCCGGAGGGGCGGATGGCGACCTTCATCTACCGCGTCGCCAAGAACCTGTGGATCGACGAGTACCGCCGGCTGAAGCCGCGGCCGAAGATGCACTCCTACGACCAGCCGCTGCTGCCCGCGGCCGACCGGCCGCGGCGCGACGACTACGCCGGTCCCGACCAGGCGCCGGTCGACCTGCTGCAGGATCGCGAGGAGCGGTCGGCGATGCGGCACGCGCTCGACAGCCTGACCGAACCGCACCGCATCGTCTTCGAACTGGCGGTCTACCAGGAACGGCCATACGGCGAGGTCGCCGAGCTGCTCGGCATTCCGGTCGGCACGGTGAAGTCGCGCATGCACAACGCCGTCGCGGCGCTGCGCGGTCTGCTCGGCGCCCAGGGCAGCGCCGACGACGAGCGCCCCGGGCAGCGCGACGACCAGCGGCTGGG